>JBFYYH010000149.1:0-3037 GCA_041310125.1 Syntrophaceae bacterium
CTGGACCGCGAGGGCCTCAAAGCCCTCGCCGAAAAATAAATAGGGACAGCGCCCTATTAAAAGCGGGGGCTGTCCCATTTTTCGGGAGGTGCGAAAGACATGGAGATGATCGATCTGAAGAGCCGGGAGGTGTTCAGCCACCAGGGGCGGGGGGTCGCGGCGCTCGTGGAGGAGCCTTATTTGCAGATCCGCCAGGTGGGCCTGGAGCCGGGGAAGGAGGTTCCCGTCCATACCGCGGACGCCCCGGTGACCGTCCAGGTCATCCGCGGCGAGGGGAGCTTTTCCGCGGAGGGGAAAACCGTCCGGATGGGGCCCGGGAAGCTGCTGCGCGTTCCGGAAGGGGCGACGATGGGGATCCGGAACGACTCGGCGGCGCAGCTTGTCTTCCTGGTGATCAAAACGCCCCGGGCGGAGGGGGATTCCGGGAGATCCGCCGCGGCCGGAAAGAAGGGAACCTTCGTCAACCTGGTCGATTTCGCCCCGATCAAGCCGGGGAAAATGGAGATCTTCTTCGACTGGTTCGGCAAGTCCAGCGAGGTGTTCGCGAAGCACCCCGGGTTCATCTCGCGGACGCTTCTGGGGCCGATCGAGGGGAGCACCCGCTACGCCGCGATCGTCGAGCACGAGTCAAAGGACACCTTCATGGACATGCACCTGAGCGACGACCGCGAGCAGCTCATCCACGAGGTGGAGCCCCTGCTCCTCGGCTCGTCGATTCCCCATTTCTACGAGACGCTCGCCTCGTACCGGAAAGGGAATAAATAGGGACAGCGCCCTATTAAAACCAGGGTCATCGACCCGTACCCGTGTGCACGAAATGCATGTTTGTCATGAGTATGGGTCTATCCCCTTTTTCCTGTACGGGACCAGGAATCCAAATGTAGGCATTGAAACAATAGGGCGCTGTCCCTAATTAAAGGAGATGAGATGACGGCACAGGAGCTGATTCGGAGGGCCAGGGCAGAGGGCCGAGCCGCCCTCACCGAGGCGGAATCCAAGGAGGTGCTCAGAGCGTACGGCGTCCCGGTCGTGGCGGAGTGGATCGCCCGGACGCCGGAGGAGGCCGCCGCGAAGGCGGAAGCGGCCGGCTTTCCGGTCGTCCTCAAAGGGCTGGGCGCGAAGCTGACCCACAAGACGGAAAGGGGGCTCGTCCGCCTGAACCTGAAGGATGCGGAAGAGGTCCGCCGGGCGGCAGGCGAGGTGGCGGAATCCGCCGGTGCGGATCTGGAGGGGTTCCTCCTCCAGCCGATGGTCGCCGGCCGGCGCGAATTCGTGGCCGGGCTCCTCTGCGACCCCCAGTTCGGGCCGGTCGTGATGTTCGGCCTCGGCGGCGTCTTCACCGAGGCGCTTGACGACGTCGCCTTCCGGATCGCCCCCGTGGACGAAAAAGACGCCGGGGGGATGATCGAGGAATTGCGTGCAAAAAAACTCCTCGGGCCGTTCCGCGGAGAGGCGGCGGCCGACCGGACCCAGCTCGCGGCGGCGATTGAGGGGCTCTCCCGGATCGGCATGGAGCTGCCGGAGGTCACCGAGGTGGACATCAACCCCCTCCTGGTCGGTCCGGACGGCCGGGTGACGGCGGTGGACGCCTTGATCATCCTGGGCGAGCGGCCCGTTGCGAAGGCGGCCCCGCCGCCGGTCGACCCCCGGGCGATCGCCCGCCTCTTCTATCCCCGTTCGATCGCCTTCGTCGGCGCCTCCGGGACACTGGGGAAGTGGGGGTATCGGCTGATCTGCAACGTTGTCGGCGGGGGGTTCAAGGGACCGATCTACCTCGTCAACGCCAGGGGCGGCGAGATCGCCGGGAGGTCGACGTTCAAATCGGTCACGGAGATCCCGGGACCGGTCGATTTGGCCGTGGTGACGATCCCGGCGGCGAAGGTCCTCGACCTGATCCCCCCGTTCAGGGAAAAGGGGATCAAGAGCATGCTCCTGATCACCTCCGGGTTTGCCGAGACCGGCGCGGAGGGGCGGCGCCTCGAGGAGGAGCTGGTCCGCAAGGCGCGGGAGGCGGGCATCCTGATCCTCGGCCCGAACACGATGGGAATCTGCAATCCGCACGAAAGCCTCCACTGCTGCGGATCGAGCGTCCGGCCCAATCCCGGAACCACCACGATCGTCTCCCAGTCGGGAAATCTCGGGGTGCAGCTTCTGGGCTTCGCCGAGCACGAGGGGGTCGGGATCCGCGCCTTCAGCGGCTCGGGAAACGAGGCGATGATCACGATTGAGGATTACATGGAGGCGTTCGAGGTGGACGACCTGACCCGGACGGTCGTCCTCTACCTGGAGAGCATCAAGAACGGCCGCCGCTTCTTTGAATCCGCCCGGCGCGTGGGGGAAAAGAAGCCGGTGATCATGCTCAAGGGCGGGCGCACCCTGGCGGGGAACCGCGCCGCGGCGAGCCACACGGGGGCGCTCGCCTCGAACATCCGGGTCTTCGACGCGGCCGCGCGCCAGGCGGGGATCGTCGTCGTGGAGCAGCCGATGGATCTCCTGGACCTCTCGGCCGCCTTCTCCTCCCTCCCCCTCCCCCGCGGCAACCGGGTCGCCCTGATGACCCTGGGCGGCGGCTGGGGGGTCGTCGCCTCCGATCTCTGTCTGGAGAATGGCCTGGCGATCCCCGACCTCTCCCCCGAGATCATCGCGCGGATCGATCAGATCCTCCCCCCCTACTGGAGCCGCTCCAATCCGATCGACCTGGTGGGCGAATTCGGCCCCGAGATCCCGAGGCGGATCATCGAGGCGCTTGTGGAGTGGGAGGGGTGCGATGCGGTCATCCACCTGGGCATCCTGGGGATGAGGGCGTCCCTCAAGCATATGATCGCTTCGATCCGTACCGTCGACCCGACGATGGACCCGAAAGTCACGGAGATGATTCCCGGGGCGCTCTCCGACTTTGAAAAAGCCTACCAGGGAGACATCGTCCGCCTGATGGAGAAGCACGGGAAGCCGGTCCTCGGGGTGAATCTTCTCCCCGACGAGGATGCCCGCACGATCATGGAGATCGAGGGGAGCCCCTACAAGGGGGTCTCTTTCC
>JBFYYH010000150.1:0-2963 GCA_041310125.1 Syntrophaceae bacterium
GTGGAAGCAGACTTTCCTGGAGCGTCAGAAGATTCGCGGGTCCGGCTGGGCGATCGTCGAGGAGATTGACGATCCGAAGAGGAAGATCTGAACCGGAAGTTTTGATCCAAGCGGAAGGGAGTCTGCCCGGGCCTCCGAAGGCCCCGGGCAGGCTTCCCTTGCCGGATCCGCCAACAAGTCTTCAGCCGACCACTCCCGGAGCATCGGCGAAGGGGCTTTATTCAACCACATAAAACTCCAGACTCCTATCCGGAGATGCAGCGGTAGCCCGGAGGGCTCAAGCAGATTTATGCTTGAAGCCGAAGATATCCCCGTCTCCTGCCGGGGGAGTTTCACATGCTTCTGCGCAATTCTCCGCTCACTTGAGATGCAAGACGGAGGGGCGTAAGGATCCTCTATAAGGATTCGTTATGACAATATCAGGATAATCTGGTTGACTTGTTCCCGAAAGGTTATCTATAGTTCCCACCCAGCGGAGTACCTATAATATAAACCTTACCTCGGGAACTTTTGCAATACCGCTTCATCGGACTTCCGGAGTTTGTTTCTTCTGCCGAAAGAAGTGAGGAAAGGAGAATAGCCGGGATGGATTGGATCGCGGAGGCCCTGAAGCTGGGGCGGACGGCTTTGAACGAGTACGAGGCGAAGCGGTTCCTGGAGGGATTCGGGATTCCGGTGAGCCGGGAGCGGCTTGTTGCGGACGGGGAGTCGGCCCTCCGGGAGGCTGTGGAATTGGGTTATCCCGTGGTTCTCAAGGCGGCGGGAGAGAAGATCCAGCACAAGACGGAGCTGGGGGCGATTGCCCTGAACCTGAAGAGCGAAGGCGAGGTCCGCCAGGAGGCGCAGCGGCTGCTGGCGATTGCCGGCTGCGAGGGACTGCTCGTCCAGGAGATGGTCCGGGGGGAAAGGGAGCTGGTCTGCGGCCTGACTCGGGATTCGCAGTTCGGCCCCTGCGTGATGTTCGGCCTGGGGGGGATCTTCACGGAACTCCTCGACGACGCGGTTTTCCGGGTGGCCCCCCTGACGAAGGCCGAGGCGCTGGGGATGATGGAGGAGATCCGGGCGGCGAAGATCCTGGGGCCCTTCCGCGGACAGCCGCCGGTCGACCGCGAGGCGCTGGCGGGGATCCTTGTGGCCTTGGGCGAGATCGGTTCTCGCTTTGAGGAGGTCCGGGAGATCGACCTCAACCCCGTCAAGATCCGTCCGGACGGATCGCCCGTGGCCGTGGATGCCCTGGTGGCGATCCGCGCGGCGGCGACCGTCCGTCCATGACCCAAACCAGCCCTTCATTCCCTGGAGAGAAACCATGGCCCACATCCTGACCCCTTTCTTCGAGCCCCGCAGCGTCGCGATCATCGGCGCATCCGCCGTCCCCGGCAAGCCCGGCTGCGAAGTGATCCGCAACATCCTCGCCAATGGCTATCCCGGGAGAATCTATCCGGTCAATCCCAAGGGGGGCCGGATCCTGGAGATCGATGTCCTGAAATCGATCGAGGAGCTTCCCCGGGACGTGGATGTGGCGGTGATCATCCTGCCGGCCGCCGCGACCGCCCAGGCCCTGAGCGCCTGCGCGGACCGGGGGATCCGCCACTTCGTCCTCGCCTCCGGGGGATTTGCCGAGGTGGACGAGGCGGGCGCCCGGATCCAGGAGGAGATCGTCCGGATCATCGAAGAAAAAGGCCTGCATGTTCTGGGACCCAACACCTCCGGCCACACCTCGACCCCGAAGGGCTTCACCTCCACCTTCTTCCCGCAGGGGAAGATCCGGCGGGGGCGGGTCTCCTACATCGCCCAGACGGGAAATTTCGGCACCCATACCCTGAAGTACATTTTGACCGGGGAGCATTTCGGGGTAGCGCGCGTCGTGGGGCTGGGGAACAAAACCGGCCTCGACGAAACGGACGCGCTGGAGTATCTGGGGGAGGATCCGGAGACGGCAGCGATCCTGATCTACATCGAGAGCTTCAAGCGGCCGCTCCGGTTCCTGGAGGTTGCCCGGAAGGTCACCCGCCGGAAACCGGTGGTGCTGCTCAAGAGCGGGGCTACGGAGGCGGGAAGACAGGCGGCGATGGCGCACACGGCGGCGATGGCCTCCCCGGACCGGATCGTCGACGGGATGCTCCGTCAGGCGGGAGTGGTCCGGGTTGCGGAGTACACCGACCTGATCCTGGCGGGAAAGGCCTTCTCGATGCTGCCCCTGCCCGCGGGGAACGGCGTCAGCTTTCTCGCCCCCTCCGGGGCGATGCTGGCGACGCTCTCCGATTTCTGCGTCAGGCTGGGGCTCCACATCCCGCCGATGGAAACCGAAAGCGTCCGGAGGCTCCAGGAGATCAGCCCCTCCTACATCCGGATGCGGAACCCCGTGGACATCTGGCCCGCGGCCCTCTCCTCGGGGGTGGAAACCGCCTACCGGGAGGGAATGGAGATCGTCCTCAAGGATCCGGCGGTGAACGCCGTGGTGCCGGTGATGATGCTGACCCGGGAGACGGGGGTTCCCGATCCCGCCTTCATCCTGGAGCTGGCGAAAAAGTATCCCGAAAAACCGATCCTGGTCACCTTCAGCGGCGCCCGGGAGTGCATGGACGAGTACAAGGCCGCCCTCGAACCCCGGGGCGTTCCGACCTTCCCGGAGATCGAACAGCCCTTCCGGGTCCTCTCCATCCTGGTGCGCTGCCAGAGGGCGATGAACCGACCCTGGTGAGCGGCGGTGCAGAAGTGGTTGTGGGTTTGTGCTGGGTGCCGAACGCACCGGGGTGATCGCACGGCAGGTTTTCAGACTTCATTCGAAGCACGGTTTCCGGTCCAGGAGATCTGGATTTTCGGGCATTTGATGCCATCGGCTATGGATTGTGATTCGCCCTCCAGCGGGTGGATCTCTGGGCTTCAGGTTTCCGTTTACCCGGGATCAAAGAGACGAGGAGATGGGATTCATGGAAAAAGATCCTACGCAGAAAACGACGGCC
>JBFYYH010000151.1:0-2924 GCA_041310125.1 Syntrophaceae bacterium
CCGGAAGATTTTTGGGGATGGTATCGATGAGACAGAGTGTTCCCCGAGCGGCGATCCGGTCCATCTGGGGGGTACGGGCTGCCGCAAGGGGTGTTTTTCAACCCAATTCAGCGAGCGGGAAATCGGCCATGCCGTCCCCAAGCAGAATGACGTACTTCATCAGAGCCTTTCGTCCTCGATTCGGATCAACCGGGTTTTGCCCATGACCACATCGAGCCGGTCGATCTCCTCTATCGCCCTGCGGACATCCCGTTCGCGGGACTTGTAGGTGGTCATGACGATGGGGACGGCGCCCCCCTCCTGTTTGCGCCCCTTCTGGATCACGGTGGCGATGCTGATGTCGTGGCCGCCGAGAATGCCGGAGATCCTGGAAAGAACGCCGGGGCGGTCCGCGGCCGAAAAGCGGAAATAGTAGTTCGTGCGGATCTCCTCAAACGGCATCAGCCGGATCTCCTCGATGCGCTCTTCGTCGAGGACCCGCGGGGGGATGCGGACGGCGATCCCCTTCAGCAGGTCGCGGGCGATGTCCACGATATCGCCGACCACCGCGCTCGCGGTGGGCATCATCCCCGCGCCCTGGCCGTAGAGAAAGATCGAATCCGCCGCGTCGGCGATGAGGTGAAAGGCGTTGAAGTTCCCGTTGACGTTGGCCAGGAGATGATCGAAGGGGATCATCGTCGGATGGAGCCGGGCCTCGATCTGGTCGCCTCTGCGCAAGGCGATCGCCAGCAGTTTGATCCGGTAGCCCAGTTCCCGGGAAAATTCGATGTCCTGTTCACTGATCTGGGTAATCCCCTCCCGGTAGAGATCATCGAGTTGCACCTTTTCCCCGCAGGTGAGAGAGAGCAGAATCGCCAGCTTGTGCGCCGCATCGATCCCTTCCACATCGTACACGGGGTCGGCTTCCGCAAAGCCCAGCTCCTGGGCCTCCTTCAGGACCGCTGCAAAAGGTTTTCTTTCGTCCGTCATCTTGCTGAGAATGAAATTGGCGGTTCCATTGAGGATCGCAAAGAGCGAGAGGATCCGGTTGCCGATCAGGCTTTCCCGGAGGGTCTTGATGATGGGAATGGTTCCCCCGACGCTGGCTTCGAAGCCGATGTTGACCCCTTGGCGCATGGCGTTCAAGAAAAGCTCGTTCCCGTGGGTCGCGAGCAGGGCCTTGTTTGCAGTGACGACGTGTTTCCCCTGACGCAATGCCGAGAGGATAAAGGTGCGGGCCGGTTCGTAACCGCCCATCAGTTCAATGACGATATCGATCTCCGGATCATGGAGGATCTCGTTTGCGTCTTGCGTGAGCAGCGAGGCGTCCAGGCGGACCCCGCGGGATCTTTTCAGATCGATGTCCGCGATCCTCTTCAGCGCGAGTTCGGCTCCGAGACGTCCGGCGATCAGCGCCCCGTTTTCCTGGAGAAGCCGGACGACCCCCGTTCCGATCGTTCCGAAGCCGATCAATCCCAACGATATCTTCTTCATGATTGCAGCCACCCACAGGTTCGATTGAACGGACCCTTCCGCCCGTCCTGGAAATGCCGCCATTTCTATATCAACTGAACCGGTTTTGTCAAAAGAATTTCGTTATCATCCGGTCTTTGCCCATTCCAGCCGCCCGCCCCATCTTCTGAGCAGAACCTCCCGAAGGGGAAGATGAGCGGCCGAATCCAGCCGGGGGTCCTCCTCGACCAGCGCAAAGGCGTCCATCCTGGCTTCGCCGAGGATTCTGCCGTCCCGGAGGATATTGGCCACCCGGAAATCCGGCAGACCCGACTGCCTCGTTCCCATGAATTCTCCCGGACCCCGGATGGCCAGATCCTCCTCGGCGATTCGGAAACCATCGGTCGTCTCCTCCATGATCCGAAGTCTTTTCCGTGCCTCCTCCGACCGGTTGAACTGGGCCAGAAGGATGCAGAAGGAGGGGATGTCGCTCCGCCCCACCCGGCCCCGAAGCTGGTGAAGCTGGGAGAGGCCGAACCGTTCCGCATGTTCGATGACCATCAGGGAGGCATCCGGGATATCGATCCCGACCTCGATGACCGTTGTCGAAACGAGGATCTGGATTTTTCCGGCGACGAAATCCGCCATCACCCCGTCCTTCTCGGATCCTTTCATCCGCCCATGAACGAGGCCGATCCGAAAATCCGCAAAGATCTCCTGCTGGAGATGGCGGGCCATTCTCGTGGCGTCCTTCAGATCCAGGTTTTCCGATTCCTCGACGAGCGGGTAGACGATGAAGACCTGGTTTCCCTTCAGAACCTCGCGGCGGACGATCTCGTAGACGCGCGAACGCTGGCTTTCGGAAAACACCTTCGTCCTGACCGGTTTCTTGCCCGGGGGCATTTCGTCGATCACAGAGACGTCGAGATCACCATAGACGGTCATGGCGAGGGTCCGCGGAATCGGAGTCGCCGTCATCACGAGCACGTCCGGGATGGCGCCCTTTTTTCTCAGCGCCGCCCGCTGAACGACGCCGAAGCGGTGCTGTTCGTCGATCACGGCCAGGCCCAGACGGCGGAAACCCACCGCCTCCTGGATCAGCGCGTGGGTTCCCACGGCGATATCGGTCTCCCCCTGAAGCATCCCCTCCTGGAGTTCCTTTCTTTCCACCGTTTTGAGGTTTCCGGTCAGGAGCTCAATCCGGAGCCCGAGGGGATCCGCCCAGCGCTTCAGGTTCCGGTAGTGCTGCTCCGCGAGGAGTTCCGTAGGGGCCATGATCGCGGACTGGTATCCGTTTTCAGCGGCGATCACCATCGCGGCCATGGAGACGACCGTTTTTCCGGAACCCACATCCCCCTGCAGCAGACGGTTCATCCGCCGGGGGGACGCCATGTCCTGCTGGATCTCCCCGATGACGCGGCGCTGGGCGGGGGTCAGGGCGAAAGGAAGCAGCCCTTGGAATCTTTGAAACATTCTCCCTTCCGTCGCAAAGG
>JBFYYH010000152.1:0-5294 GCA_041310125.1 Syntrophaceae bacterium
GGCGAAGAGCCGCTCCATCGCGGCTTCGTAGAACTGGGGATTCATGTCGTCGAGGTTCGTCTCGATCACCACGACGACTGAGGAAGGGATCTCCGGGGCCGTTTCTTCCCCGATCAGAACCCGAAGCGCGTTGGGGATTCCTAAGGAGCTTTTACCGGCGCCGTAGCCGATCCTCTCGACGGTCAGTGCGGGACGCGGCCCGAAACCCTCGGCGATTCCGGTCAGGATCGCCGCGCCGGTCGGCGTGACCAGCTCCCCCTCGATGTCAAGCTTCCGCCAGGGAACGCCCTTCAGCAGCTCGGCGGTTGCAGGAGCGGGCAGGGGGAACGCGCCGTGGGAGCCCTTTGCGTAGCCGTGGAAGGTGGGCAGCGGGCTGGCGAGGACCTTCGGCCAGCCGAGCAGCTCGAGACAGACCGCCGTGCCGACGATATCGACGATCGCGTCCACCGCCCCCACCTCATGGAAATGGACCTCGTCCGGGGAGCAGCCGTGCACACGGCCCTCCGCCTCGGCGAGCCGCCGGAAGATCCCTCCGGCTGCCCCCTTCACCCGTTCCGGGAGATCCGCGCCCTCGATCAGCGCCAGGATGTCGTTCAGCCGGCGGTGATGGTGATGATGGCCTTGATCGAGGAGGACTTGGACGTCCGTCGCCTCGATCGGCCCGGCCATCCTTTTGGCCACCTCGATCCGGTATCCGCCGACGCCGAGGCCGGAGAGCCCCTCGCGGAGCCGCTCCGGGTCCGCCCCCGCGGCGATGAGCGCCCCCAGCGTCATGTCGCCGCTGATCCCCGCGAAACAGTCGAAATAGGCGATCTTCATTTGTTCACCAGGTGCGCGAAATACCCCGCCCCGAAGCCGTTGTCGATGTTCATCACCGCGACGCCCGCGGCGCAGGAGTTGAGCATCGCCAGGAGGGCCGAGAGGCCCCCGAAGCTCGCCCCGTAGCCGACGCTCGTCGGTACGGCAATCACCGGGCAGGAAACCAGCCCGCCGACGACGCTGGGAAGCGCCCCCTCCATCCCGGCCGCGACGACCAGAACATTGGCCTGTAGGATCCTCTCCCGCTGGTCGAGCAGCCGGTGCAGGCCGGCGACGCCGACGTCATAAGACCGTTCGACCCGGCTCCCCATCGTCTCCGCCGTGACCGCGGCCTCCTCCGCCACCGGGATGTCCGCCGTCCCCGCGCAGAGGACCATCACGTACTTTCCGTCTTCCTGGCGTTTTTCGGCTTCCATCCCGGATTTTTCGACCACCAGGATCCGCGCGAGCGGGTGGTAGGTGCAGCCCCCCACCTCCGCCGCGATCCGCCCGGCGACCTCCGCCTCCACACGGGTCGCGAGGACCTTCGCATGGTGGACGGCGAGTCTCCCGACGATCTCCAGGGCCTGGTCGGCGCTCTTCCCTTGGCAGAAGACGACCTCCGGGAAGCCGGTCCGGATAGCGCGGTGCAGATCGAGCTTGGCGCACCCGACCTCCTCGTAGGGGAGGCCGCGCAGACGATCGACCGCCTCCTCCACGGTTTGCTTGCCGGATTTCACCTCTTCGAGGAGTCCTTTAAGCCGCTCTGTGTCCATCATTTGGCGGGGCGCAAGCGGTTGGATAGACGGGGAAGGGCTTGCAGCGACACGGACGATCCGCTCGTTTCCGCCCACTCTCCATCTTCACCCCTCACCCCCTCCCTCCTTCCTTCCGTTGCCGAGAACGGCGTTCAGGCTGCCCGTCCGGTAGCCGTCCAGGTCCAGCGCGACATAGAGATAGTTCAATTCCCTGAATTTTTCCGCGACCTGCCGCCGGATCTCCGCTTCGGCAAGGCGCGGGATCTCCTCCGCTTCGACCTCGATCCGCGCGACATCCCCGTGGTGGCGGACCCGGACCTGCCGGAACCCCAGCCCCTTCAGGAAGGATTCCGCCTCGTCGAGACGCCGGAGGATCCCCGGTTCGATCCGCGTGCCGTAGGGGATGCGGGAGGCGAGACAGGCCAGCGCCGGCTTGTCCCAGGTCGGAAGCCCCATCCGGCGGGCGAGTTCGCGGATCTCCCGCTTGGAAAGCCCCGCTTCCCTGAGCGGGCTGCGGACCCCGAATTCGGAGGCCGCACGTCCGCCCGGCCGGTAGTCGTCGAGATCGTCCGTGTTCGACCCGTCGGCCACCCAGCGGCAGCCTCGTTGCCTGGCGATCCCGCTGAGCCGGCCGAAGAGTTCGCGCTTGCAGAAATAGCAGCGTTCCGGAGAGTTGGCGGCGAAGGCCTCGTCCTGCAGCTCGTCGGTGACCATCCGCACGACAGGGATCCCGAGACTCCCGGCGGTCTCCAGCGCCTCCGCCTCTTCGGAGGGGGGATAGGTCGCCGAGGACGCCATCACGCAAAGGGCGCGCTCCCCGAGGACCTCGCGGGCCGCGGCCGCCAGGAGCGTGCTGTCGCAGCCGCCCGAGTAGCCGATCACCACCCCGTCCATCTCCTTCAGCAGGGCGCAGAGGCGCTCCCTTTTGGAATCGATCGCATCCATGAATCCTTCCCCGTTCCGTCGGGCGAAGTATGGGATAAACGGCGCCCCCTGTCAAAGGTTTCTTGCGCGTCTCCTCCGCCCCCGCGTGCTGATCCGTCTCCTTCCCGGCGCGGGGACCGAACGGAAAAAGGCCTTGACAAGGCGGGGGCCGTGCAACAGAATTGCGTGAAAATCGGCCGGCAGAGCCGCCTCTCAGGATGAGATTGTCGGAAAGTCGCATGCAGGCCGCGAAGGAGAGCCGCCTTTCAGGATGAGATTCTCAGAAGTACAAATGCAACGGGGGTGCGGAAAGGCCCGGCCGCCGCGAAGACCGGTCCCGGAGCCGGGAGGGTGGTTCTGGGGCTTCCGGAGAGACGGTCTTCAGGAACCGTGCGGCAGGCCGCCGGGAACAGGAAGAGTGAGCGGACGGAGGCGGGGAGGTTGGTTTTTCCTGGCCTGGTCCATGCTCCTGCTTCTTTCCCCTTCTCCGACCGAAGCCTCCGCGCTGAAGGTCTTCGTGAGCATTGCCCCCCAGAAATATTTTGTCGAAAAAGTCGGAAGGGATCTCGTGGAGGTCTCCGTCCTGGTTCCCTCCGGCGCCAGCCCCCACCACTTCGAGCCGAAGCCGCGGCAGATGGCCGTGCTGTCGAAGGCTTCCCTCTATTTCGCGGTGGGGGTCGATTTTGAAAAAGCCTGGTTGCCCAGGATCGCAGCGGCCCATCCGCGGATGCGCGTGGTCCGGACCGACGAGGGCATTTCCAAGATTCTGACGGCGGATCGTCTGGACCAAACCAAGGGCGATCTGCGGAACCCGAAGAAGGGCGAGGCCCGAGCAGGGCATGATCATGGCCCCACCTCCCCGGATCCCCATGTCTGGCTCTCTCCGCCGCTGGTGAAGATTCAGGCCGGCCGCATCCGCGACGCACTCGTTGCGGCGGATCCGGCCCGACGGAGCCGGTATGAAGCGAACTGCGCGGCCTTTCTCCGGGAGATCGATTCTCTGGACGCCGAGCTAAGGGGCCTGTTCGCGGGACGAAGAGGGGGGCGTTTTCTGGTGTTTCACCCCTCCTGGGGCCATTTCGCCCGGGCCTACGGGCTTGAACAGGTAGCCTTTGAAATCGAGGGCAAGGAGCCCAAACCGGCTCAGCTCCAGAAACTCATCCGCTACGCCCGGGAGAGGGACATCGGGGCAATTTTCGTCCCGCCGCAATTTTCCGCGAAGGGCGCGGAACAGTTCGCCCGGGAGATCGGCGGACAGGCGGTAATCGCGGATCCGCTCGCCGAAGACTGGGCGGAAAACCTGCGCGCGGTCGCCAGAGAAATCGCGGCAGCGGCCCGCTGAGGGGAAGGTCATGGCAAAACCGATCATCCAGGTAAACGACGTCTGGTTTTCCTTCAACGGGCAGCCGGTCCTGCGCGGGGTGAACCTGGCCGTGCCGCAGGGGGATTTCCTGGTCGTCATCGGCCCCAACGGCGGAGGAAAGACGACCCTGCTCAAGCTGATGCTGGGGCTGCTCCGCCCGAGCCGCGGGACGGTGGCCGTTTTCGGCGAGTCTCCGGACCGTGTTTCTCAGCGAATCGGCTATGTGCCCCAAAACGTCCACATCAACCAGCACTTTCCGGTCTCCGTCCTCGACGTTGTCCTGATGGGGCGGCTCCGGAGCGGCCGGGGCTGGTCCCGCCACACCCGGGAGGACCGGGCCGCCGCCCGGGAGGCCCTGGAGAAGATGGGGGTCTGGGGGTGCCGGGAGAAGCGGATCGGGGAGCTCTCCGGCGGCCAGCTCCAGCGGGTATTCATCGCCCGGGCGCTGGTGTCGGGGCCCGAGGTGCTCTTCCTGGACGAGGCGATGGCCAGCATCGACGCGCAGAGCCGCGGCGAATTCTACGACGCGCTCAGCGAGCTGAACCGGACCATGACCATCGTCGCGGTGAGCCACGATCTGATGATCCTCTCCAGCCACGTGAAATCGGTGGCCTGCGTCAATCTGGATCTCCACCACCACGATTCCGGCGAGATCACCCAGGAGCTGCTCGACAAGGCCTATCACTGTCCGGTGGACCTGGTGGCCCACGGCATTCCCCATCGCGTGCTCGGCCGCCACGGGGAGAGAGGGGAGGACGGGCGGGATGGCTGAAGCGCTGCAGATGGAGTTCGTCCGCAACGCCCTGATCGCGGGAGTTCTGGTCAGCGTCGTCTGCGGGGTGATCGGGACTCTGGTGGTGGTGAACCGGATCGTCTTTCTCGCCGGCGGCATCGCCCACGCCGCCTACGGCGGGATCGGGCTTGCCTTTTTCCTGGGATGGCCCTATGCCGCGGGAACCGCGGGGGTCTCGCTCGTCGCCGCGGGCGTCATGGCCGCGGTCACGCTCAAGGCGAGGCACCGGGCGGACGCGGTCGTGGGGGTGCTCTGGGCGGTGGGGATGGCGGCCGGGGTGATCCTCCTCGACCTGACCCCGGGCTACCAGACCGACCTGATGAGCTACCTCTTCGGGAGCATCCTGGCGGTGTCGGCCTCGGACCTCTGGCAGATGGGGGGCGTCGGAATCGCCGTCCTCGCTGCCGTCGCCTGGTACTACAACGATTTTCTCGCCATGTCCTACGACGACGAGTTCGCCCGCCTGAGAAGGGTTCCGGTCGCCTTTCTCTACTGCCTGCTGCTGGCGCTCGTCGCCCTCTCCGTGGTCATGATCATCCGCGTGGTGGGGCTGATCCTCGTCATTGCCCTCCTCACCATCCCGCCCTTCATCGCCGAGAAATTCACCGGTTCGCTCCGGGCGATGATGGTTCTCTCCTCGATCTTGAGTTCCCTGTTC
>JBFYYH010000153.1:0-3950 GCA_041310125.1 Syntrophaceae bacterium
GGGAACGACGTGGCGGACGTCGACCGCGCCCTGGCGGCGGCGAAGGCAGACGGGTCCCGCCCCTCGCTCGTCCGTTTGCGGACCACGATCGGCTTCGGCGCCCCGAAAAAGCAGAATACGAGTTCTGCGCACGGCTCTCCCCTCGGGGCGGAGGAACTCAAGGCCGCCAAGGAGAACCTCGGCTGGCCGGCCGAGCCCGCCTTCTTCGTTCCGGGGGAGGCCCTCGCCCGCTTCCGGCAAGCCGGGCCCGCCGGGGCCGCCCGCCAGGCGGCATGGGAGGAGGCCTTTTCAAGGTACGAGGAGGCCCATCCGGAGGCGGCCGCCGAGTTTGAGCGGATCCTGAAGGGGGAGCTTCCCGCCGGCTGGGAGAAGGCGGTTCCCGTTTACGGTCCCGAGACGAAGGACGTGGCGACGAGAAAGACCTCGGAGGCGCTCCTGCAGGCGCTCGGGGCGGCGATCCCGGAGATGATGGGAGGATCGGCCGACCTGAACCCCTCGACCTTCACCTGGCTCAAGGGGATGGGCGATTTCCAGAAGCCGGGCGACCCGCCGGCCCGCCGGGAAGGCGCCCTCGGCGGGGAGTGGGGCTACGGCGGCCGGAACATCCACTTTGGCGTCCGGGAGCACGCGATGGCGGCGATCGCCGGCGGGATCGCGATCCACGGGGGGATCATCCCCTTCACGGGGACCTTCTTCACCTTTGCCGACTACATGCGGCCGGCGATCCGCCTGGCCGCCCTGATGGGCCTCCGGGTGATCTACGTCTTCACCCACGACAGCGTGGGCGTCGGCGAGGACGGGCCCACCCACCAGCCGGTCGAGCAACTGATGAGCCTGCGGACGATCCCCTGTCTGAGCGTCATCCGGCCGGCCGACGCGAACGAAACGGCCGAGGCCTGGCGGATCGCCGTCGAGAGGGTGGATGGTCCCACGGCCCTGATCTTCACGCGGCAGAACCTGCCCGTCCTGGACCGGGGCGTCTATGGCCCGGCCGCGGGGCTCCGGCAGGGGGGGTACATCCTCTGGGATTCGGCGGAGGGGATGCCGGAGGCGATTCTGATCGGGACGGGCTCCGAGGTGTCGCTGGCACTCGCTGCGGGAAAGAAGCTCGCCGCGGAGGGGATCCGGGTCCGCGTCGTATCGCTCCCCTCCTGGGATCTCTTCGACCGCCAGCCGCAGGAGTACCGGGAGCGGGTGCTTCCGCCTTCCGTACGCGCACGGGTTGCGGTCGAGGCGGGGGTCCGCCTGGGCTGGGAGCACTACACGGGGCAGGAAGGGGCGATCGTCGGGATCGACCGTTTCGGCGCGAGCGCCCCGTACCAGATCGTTTACGAGAAGTTCGGAATCACCGCCGACGCCGTCGCGAGCGAGGCGAAGCGGCTCCTCGGCCGCTGACGCTCCCCCGCAAAGGGCCGCCGCGAGCAGCCTCTTTGAGGCCATTCATCGGGGCTTGCTTTGCTCACGCCGCTCACGCAAAGGCGGCAATCCGGGAAAGGCGGCTGGGTTCCGTGTCAAGAACGCAATGACTTCCCATACTCCGTTGCTCACGGCGGCGGAGTCTATTGAGGGCACTTCAGAGCGACCCGAATTCGGCACCGGTTCCGCCGTGCAATGATGGAGTCAAATCCCATGAGTTCCGGCCCACCCAACCATCTGCAGCGCGAGAAGAGCCCCTACCTCCTCCAGCACGCGCTGAACCCCGTGGACTGGCACCCCTGGGGGGAGGAGGCCTTCAACCGGGCGAGACGGGAGGACCGGCCGGTCTTCCTTTCGGTCGGCTATTCCACCTGCCACTGGTGCCATGTCATGGCCCACGAATCCTTCGAGGATGAAGAGGCGGCCGCGCTCCTCAACGGGGCCTTCGTCTGCGTCAAGGTGGACCGGGAGGAGCGGCCGGACATTGACGCGATCTACATGAAGGCCTGCCAGATGATGACCGGGGGAGGCGGCTGGCCCCTGACCGTCGTGATGACCCCGGAGCGGCGCCCCTTCTTCGCGGCCACCTATATCCCGAAGGAGAGCCGGTTGGGGCGGACAGGCCTGATGGAGCTGGTTCCCAGGCTGAGCGAGCTCTGGCGGACAAGGCGCGCGGAGGTCGAGAAGGCCGCGGCGGAGTCGGTATCGCTGATCCGCCGTGCCGAATCGGAGCGCGGGAATGTCCCCGGCCCGGAAACCTTGGAACGTGGCTTCGCGGAGCTCCGCGAAGCGTTCGACGAGACGTTCGGCGGGTTCGGCGACGCGCCGAAGTTTCCGGTCCCGCACCAGCTTGTCTTCCTGATCCGCTACGCCCGGCGGACCGGCGAGAAGGAGGCGCTCCGGATGGCCTGCCGCACGCTCGACGCGATGCGCAGAGGCGGGATCTTCGACCATCTCGGATACGGCTTCCACCGCTACAGCACCGACCGGCGCTGGCTTGTTCCCCACTTCGAGAAGATGCTCTACGACCAGGCGCTCCTTGCCATGGCCTTCCTGGAGGCTTGCGAAGCGACCGGCGATGCGGCCTATGCCGGGACTGCGCGCGAGACCCTGGACTACGCCCTCCGGGACCTGCGCTCTCCGGACGGAGGATTCTTTGCCGCGGAGGATGCCGACAGCGAGGGGGAGGAGGGGCTCTTCTACCTCTGGCGGATGGAGGAGATCCGTCGCCTCCTCGGCACGGAAGACGCCGACTTTGCCGCGAAGCTCTTTTCCATTTCCGAAAAGGGGAACTTTGCCGACCCGATGACGGGGGGGAAAACAGGGGCGAACATCCTTCACCTCTCCCGTTCCCCGGAGGAGACTGCCGCAAGGCTGGGGATCTCCGAGCGGGAGTTGGCCGAGAGGCGGGAGACGGTCCGGCTGCGCCTCCTGGAGGCGCGCGGCAGAAGGGTCCGCCCCCACCGGGACGACAAGATCCTCGCCGACTGGAACGGCCTGATGATCGCGGCTCTGGCCCGGGCGGCACGGGTCCTTGCCGAACCCCTCTATCTCGAGAGGGCGCGTGCGGCGGCGGATTTCATCTTCGAGCGGATGCGGACGCCGGAGGGGCGCCTTGTCCACCGCTGGCGGGACGGGGAGGCGGCCGTGCCGGGAACACTCGACGATTACGCCTTCCTGATTCAGGGGCTGATCGAACTGTACGGGGCGGGGTTTTCGGCGGGCGACCTGAAGAGGGCGCTCTCCCTCCAGACGGTGCTGGACGACCATTTCCGGGATCCCGAAGGCGGCTACTTCCTGACGCCCGACGACGGCGAGACGCTCCTCTTCCGGCCGAAGGAGAGCCACGACGGCGCCCTCCCCTCGGGAAACGCGGTGGCGATGGCGAACCTGATCCGCCTCGCGCGGCTGACCGGAGACCCGCGGCGGGAGGCGGAGGCCGAAACCTTGGCGAACGCCTTCGCCGGGTCGATCCGCCGGATCCCCACCGCCCACGCCCAGTGGCTGTGTGCGCTGGAACTCCTCGCGGCGCCCTCCTGCGAGGTGGTTATTTCAGGCCGTCCCTGCGAGGAGGACACCCGGAGAATGATCGATGCGGTCCGGAGTCTCTACCTTCCCAACCTGTCCGTCCTCTTTCGGCCGGAAGGGGAGGAGGGGGAGGAGATCGCGCAGATCGCCCCCTTCACGAAGGGGATGGGCGCAATCAACGGCAGAGCCGCCGCATGGGTCTGCACGGGGTTCTCCTGCAGCCGGCCGGTGACCGATCCGACGGAGCTTGCCGCGCTCCTGTCTCAAAGTGGAAAAGGATAGTCGTAATAGAAATCTGCCATGAACGGGCAGACGCCCGTCGAGGCGATACAGGGGGAGGAAGGATGGATCTGGGAATTGCAGGAAGAAGGGCGATTGTCGGCGGCGCGAGCGCGGGCTTGGGCAGGGCGTGCGCGATGTCGCTGGCCCGCGAGGGGGTTGAGGTGACGATCGTCGCACGGACAAAGGCCAACATCGAGGCCGCGGCCGAGGAGATCCGCGCTGCG
>JBFYYH010000154.1:0-2601 GCA_041310125.1 Syntrophaceae bacterium
CCCCTCGACCACTGCTTCTTCTGCTTTTCGATCTGCCAGTCCCGGGCGCTGACGTCGTTGGCGCAGGCATAGCCGAGGACAAAATCGAGGGCCTCCCCGGGAGCGATGTTCTTCCCCCGGCGGCCGATGACCACCGCCAGTTCCGCCTCGTAATCGACGCGGTCGGGCCCTGCCGCCGGCAGAAAGATCGGATCCCCCGCACCGATCAGGGCATTGGTGGTCTTGATGAACAGGACCGGAAGATCCGGGTAGCCGATCTTCGTTTCGTCGGCATGGCGGCGGTAGTTCAGGCCGACGGCCAGGATGTTGGGGGGATCCACCGGCGGCAGCAGCTTGCGGACGGAAACGACCCGCTCCGTCGGGGTAAGTTCGCCGAAGAGGTCCCCTTCGACGACGCGCGCCCGATCCGGACGATCGGCCTCATAAATCCCCAGCAAAATCTTTCCGTCATCCGACAAGAACCGTATGATTTTCATGGAATTCTCCTCGTTTAAGATCTTTGAATATCGAGATCCCTCCGCACAGCGGACATTTTTCGATCCTGCATCCCCTCGCCTCGCTGCAAAGACGACACCCGCGCTTCAAGCTCAAACCGCCGTCTTTACGGGCCCGGAAGCTGCTTCCCTCTATAGCAGGATCCGCCGGAAAATGGAATCCCGTTTGCTTGCCGTGGCCGCTTGTGCTAATTTGCGCCCCATGACCCACGCAATGGAAAACCTCGGCCGGTTCGCACTGAACGCGGGCGCCTCCCTGGGCGGCACGATGACGTTCGCCGCCCGGGTCATTCTCAGCATGTTCGAAAGACGGACTTACAACAGCGCCTCCCGGATGGTGTTCACCCATCAGCTCTACTTCACCGCCGTGCAGATCCTGCCGCTGTTTCTGGTCGTGGCCGTCCTTTTCGGGACGCTCGTCAACGGCATGGCCTTTCAGGCCATCAAGGACCTCGGGCTGAGCGAATACGTCGGACACCTGCTGATGGGGATCGTCGTGACGGAGATCTCCCCTTTGGTCACGGTGCTTCTCATCGCGCTCCGTTCCAGTTCCGCCATCAATGCCGAGATCGCCGTGATGAAGGTGAACCGGGAACTCGACACCCTCGAAGCCTTCGACATCAATCTGACCCGGTATTTGTTCATTCCGAGGATCTTGAGCGGGATGGTGTCGATGGTCCTCCTCAGCGGTCTTTTTTCGCTGGTCGTCCTGGCCAGCGGTCTATTGGTTTCCCGGCTTATCTTCGGCACGAGCGTGGACGCCTATCTCGACACGCTGCTGCGCGCGACCGATCTGGCGGACGTCCTCGTCATGCTGGTCAAATGCGCGACGTTCGGTTTCTTCATCACCCTGATCCCGATCCGTCTCGGATTGAATGCCTCTCAGGAGCTGACGAGCATTCCCGTTTCGGTCTTAAACGGAATGGTCAAGGTCTTTCAGGCCATCGTGATCATCGAGGTGCTGTCATCGATCGCAAGGTTCATCTGAAGCTCTTCACCAACGAAGAGCAACTGGAAAAGGCGCTGTCCGGATTCTCGGCGGCCCACAGGCCGAACCTCGGGCTGGTATCCCTGAAGGCGCCCTTGATCTCCAACCTCTCGGTCTGGAACAACATCGCCCTGATCCGGCAGTATCACCGGAACACTCCCTGGCGCAAGGCGCGGGAAATGGCCCTTGAGCTTCTCGGGCGATTCGGTATCGAGTCCGTTGCAGAGAAGCGGAATCCTGCCCTCAGCGCCGAGGACCGCTTCTGCGTCATGCTCCTGCGGGCGGCCATGGTCGAGCGGGGCTTGGTGGTTCTGGACCGCCCCTTCGACATCCTCACCCATCTCCGGGACGGCCGCTTCCTGGCGGAGAGCCTCCGCAAGGTGGACGATTTGATTGCAGAGGTCCATATTTTCGATTATAGTACCGAGAAGGAACTTTACGGGGTGCCGGATGACCCGGAAAACTGAATTCAAGGTCGGCCTGTTCATCGCGGTCACCGCCCTGCTGATCATGGCCGCGATCGGCTATGTCGCCTACCGCAAGGGAGCGTTTGCCAAGGTCCACACCTACAATCTCTCCTCGCAAACCGGCGAAAACCTGACGGAAGGGATGCCGGTCGTCGTCTGGGGCTTCAACATCGGCCGGGTCAGCTCGCTGGAACTCGACCAAAAAGGAACCGTCCTCATCCAGATCAAGATCCCGGAACGCCACAACCACATGATCCGGGCGGACAGCCGCTTCACCCTGGAAAGACCTCTGATCGGAACGCCGAGAATCGTTGTTTCGGCGGGCAGCCCCGGCAGCCCCCCCCTCTCGCCGGAAACCGTTTCACCGATTGCGGTATCCAGCGACATCAATGAGATCATCCAGAGGGCGAAGCCGCTCATCGACCAGGCCGACCGGATCATGGCCAACATCGCCCGGGTGACCGAAAAGCTGGCCGATCCGGAGGGGGATGTAAACCGGATCCTGAAGAATGCGGAGGCGGTGACCGCTCGCTTCTCCAAGAAGGAGTCCATCCTGGAGATGGCCGTGGGCGATCCGGCAAGCGTCCGGTCGATCCGAAACCCTCGCAAATGTGCGGGACATCACGGTCCGGGTCGACGGACTTCTCGAGAA
>JBFYYH010000155.1:0-4105 GCA_041310125.1 Syntrophaceae bacterium
GGGGATCAACACCCGGGAAGACCTGGAGAGGGCATGCCGCTGTATGGCCTCGCGGGATTGTAGATGAAGATCGGCCGCCTGTCCTTGAAAAACAACGTCTTTCTCGCGCCGATGGCGGGGATCACGGATCTTCCCTTCCGGACGATCGTCCGCGGGTCGGGATGCGGCCTCGCCTTTACCGAAATGGTCAGCGCCAGCGGACTTCTCCGCAGGCAGGGGAAGACCCTCCGCTACCTGGAATCTTCCCCGGAGGACCAGCCGCTCGGAGTTCAACTTTTCGGGTGCGATCCGGAGACGCTGGGCGAGGCGACCCGGATCGCGGCGGACCGGGGGGCCGACTTGCTGGATTTAAACATGGGCTGTCCGGTCAAGAAAGTGGTCCGGACCGGCTCGGGCGCCGCGCTGATGCGCGAACCTCTCCGCGCAGCCGCCGTCGTCAGCGCGATGAGGCGCGCCTCGGACCTGCCCCTGACGGTCAAGATCCGCTCCGGGTGGCGCCGCCGTGAAATCAACGCCATTGAGATTGGCCGCATTGCTTGGGAGTGCGGAGCGGACGCCGTCATCCTCCACCCCCGCACGGCTGATCAGGGTTTCAGCGGGAGCGCCGACTGGGGATTGATCGCGACCCTTCGCGAAAAGCTCTCCATCCCGGTGGTCGGCAGCGGCGACATCCGCACCGCGGAGGACGCCGTGCGGATGCTCCGCGAAACCGGTTGCGCCGCCGTCATGGTCGGCCGGGGGGCGCTGGGAAACCCCTGGATCTTCCGCAACATCCTCGTCCGCCTGGAGAATGGCGAAACCGAACCCCCGTCTCTCGCCGAGAGGGAGGAGACGATCCTGCGCCATCTGACGCTGGCGATCGGCTTCTCCGGGGAGAAGGCCGGAACCCGGGATTTCCGCAAGCACCTGCTGTGGTACACAAAGGGGCTGCGCGGAGGCGCCCGGTTCCGCCATGCGGCCGGGACGATCGACGACCGGGACTCCGTCCTCCGGGCGCTTGGGGGCTATTTCCGCATGCTGGCTGGGCCGGCCGGAGGGGATCCCGGCGGAGAGGAAGAGGACCGTCCGGATCACAAATAAGGGCTTGACTTTCGGGCGACCCGCGGTCATAATTCAGCCACAATTCATTTGCAGAGCGCCATCCGGGAACGGGCTCCCAGCAGGGAACCGGAGTGGCGGAGGCAGGCAGGAAAGGCGGGCACGTGGAATTTCAGAAGTTTGATGAGCTGGAGCAGAAAATCACCGATCTGGTTGAGGAGTACGCGCTGCTGAAGAAGAAAAACCGTGAACTGGAGGAACTGCTGAAAAGCAAAACAACGGAGCTGGAAGAAAAAAACAATCAAATGGGGGGGCTTAGGGAAGAACGGGATGCTGTGCGCACAAAGGTGGATTCGCTTCTGGGTATGCTTCAGGGAATCAAAGCGCCTTAGAACCAGGCTCGGGGTCTTCCATTGAAAAAGCGCTTCGAAGTCACGATACTGGGGCAGAATCTGGTGGTCGCGAGCGACTCGGGGGATGAGCATGTAGCCAATGTGATCCGGCATGTCAATGAGAGGGTGGAGGAGGCGGGAAGGGCCGCCGGCAGCAAGAACGCCCTGAACATTGCCATCCTGGCCGCATTGAACATTGCAGATGAGTATTTGCGGATGCTGGGAACCAAAGAAAACGTTCATATTCAATTGGAGAACCGAACGGAAAGACTGATTCATTTGATCAATGCCAGAAGGTAAGTGATTATCCCCTGCGATGTGCGTGATTAACATTCGTTTTTTGAGCCAACACTTTGGAACCGGGGGTCTTTCCCTGTCGTGGTGAGCATGTCCGCCGGCAGTCCGCGGCAGCGGGCGGCGGAAAGCCTGAAACGGCAATAGGGACGCCCACTTTTCATCGGGTTCAAAAAGGTCGTTAACACGGCATTCGCGGGGTTTTTTCAATCCCGTTCCCCGTCCGCCGGTACACTCGAATCCCTTCCCCGGACCTCCCCGACTTCATTCGTTGCACAGGCCGATTCTGTGTCTGTCAAACCTGCAAGGAGGTGAACACATTGATATATAACGGTACTCTGTGGATGCTGATCCTGCTGGCGGCGTTGGCTGCCGGGACCGCGTTGGGTTATGTCCTGAGCCGCCAGGCATCGAGAAAGAAGCTGGAATCTTGCGAAAGCCTCGCGGCGCGGATCGTCGAAGAGGCCAAGAAGGAAGCGGAGACCATCAAGAAGGAGGCCATCCTCCAGGCCAAGGAGAACCTGCTCAAGGCCAAGACGGAGTTCGAACGAGACAGCCGGGACCGGAAGGAGGAGCTTGACGGATTGGAGAGGCGGCTCCGCTCGAAAGAAGAGACCATCGAGCGGAGAGCCGATCTCCTGTCGCAGAAGGAGGAGGCGGTGGACAGCCGGGAAAAGGGGATCCTCCAGAAGGAGGCCCAGCTCAACGAGAAACACGAGCGGGTCAACCGGGTCCTCGATGAACAAACCCTCAAGCTGGAACAGATCGCCGGCATCACCTCCGAGGAGGCGAAGAACTTCCTCGTCCAGGCCATGGAGGCCGCAGCAAAGCGGGATGCCGCCCTGATGATCCGGAAGATCGAGGAGGAAGCACGGCGGACGGCCGACCGGACCTCCCGGGAGATCATCGCCTACGCGATCCAGCGCTATTCGGGTGATTTTGTGGCGGAGAACACCGTGTCGGTGGTGAACCTTCCCAACGACGAGATGAAGGGGAGGATCATCGGCCGGGAGGGGAGGAACATCCGGGCCATCGAGGCGGCGACAGGGATCGACCTGATCGTCGACGATACGCCGGAGGCTGTCGTCCTTTCCAGCTTCGATCCGGTGCGCCGGGAGGTGGCGCGGCTCTCGCTGGAGAGGCTGATCACGGACGGCCGGATCCATCCGGGCCGGATCGAGGACATCGTCAAGAAGGTTCGTTCGGAGGTGGATGCGATCATCAAGGAGACCGGGGAGAGGATTTCCTTCGATGTGGGGGTCCACGACCTGCATCCTGAGCTGATCACCCTGCTTGGAAGCCTCAAGTTCCGGACAAGCTATTCGCAAAACGTCCTCCAGCATTCCATCGAGGTGGCTCACCTGACGGGAATGATGGCGGCCGAACTGAAGATGAACATCAAGGAGGCCAAGCGGGCGGGGCTTCTCCATGACATCGGCAAGGCGATCGACCACAAGGTCGAGGGGACCCACGCCGCGATCGGGGCCGACTACGCAAAGCGCTTCGGCGAATCGCCCCGGATCGTCCAGGCGATCGCCACGCACCACGACGACGGCAGGACGAACACCCTGCTGGGCGTGCTTGTCCAGGCGGCCGACACCCTTTCCGCGGCGAGGCCGGGGGCCCGGAGGGAGATGATTGAGAGTTACGTGAAGCGCCTGGAAGAACTCGAGAGCATCGCCAACTCCTTCAACGGCGTCGAGAGGTGCTTCGCGATCCAGGCTGGCCGGGAGATCCGGATTCTCGTGGAGAACGAGAAGATTTCGGACAATGACACGGTCATGCTCTGCCAGGACATCATCAAGAAGATCGAAGCCGAGCTGGCCTATCCCGGGCAGATCAAGGTGACGGTCATCCGCGAGACAAGGGTTTCCGACTATGCCAGATAGGATCTCCTCATGAGGATACTGTTTATCGGGGACATCGTGGGAAAACCGGGCCGGAGGGCCATCCGTGAACTTCTCCCGGGGATTGTCGAGGAGAGGCGGATCGACTTCACGATCGCCAACTGCGAGAACGCGGCGTCGGGTTTCGGCGTCACCGAGGAGATCATCGAGGAGCTCTTCGCGGCCCGTATCGATGTGCTGACCTCGGGAAATCACATCTGGGACAAGAAGGAGATCCTGTCGTTCGTCGAAGACTGCGGGCCGCTTCTGCGGCCCGCCAATTATCCCGAGGGCACGCCTGGACGCGGAAGAGTGGTAAAGAACTCCCGAGGTGGCGTTTCCATCGGGGTGATCAATCTGGCCGGGCGGGTCTTCATGCATCCCCTCGACTGCCCCTTCCGGACGGCCGAGCGGGAGATCGAGAAGATGCGGGGCAGGGCGCGTGTGGTCGTCGTGGACATGCACGCCGAGGCGACCTCGGAAAAGATCGCGATG
>JBFYYH010000156.1:0-4428 GCA_041310125.1 Syntrophaceae bacterium
AGGAAAAAGAAGACGTTGTAGGCAAAGACCCCCGTCATGCCCAGAAGGACGGCGGGGAGAACCTGGTGCCGTTTCAGGCGGGGGAATTCTCCTTCCTTCAGGTAGAGGAGCGCGACGAGAAAGAGGGACGCCACGGCGAAGCGGAGGAACGAACCTGAAAAAGGGCCCACGTGCCGCGTGACGACCCGCGCCGCGACGAAGGTTCCTCCCCAGAAGACGGCGGTCAGGAACAGCTTTCCGTAGAGGATCATGAAATCTCTCTCCGGGAAATCGAAAGCCGTGTCAAGAAAAAAAGAGGCGGATGCCCCTGCGGCGGACCCGCTCGCGCGTGGTCAACTCTGTCCGGTTTCGAGCCGCTGATTTGACCGTCTTGTTTCGCATGTTCGCGTCGATCTTGTCCGTTCGCGTTGACACCCGCAGGAAGGATGATATAATCGGCTGCAGAGAGAAAAATGCATGCAGGTTCAGCAGCGGGCTGAAAGAAAGGGGATTTCGCCATGGCGATCAGAGTGGGGATAAACGGTTTCGGAAGGATCGGGAGGAACATCCTGAGGGCGGCGAAAGAGGATCCGTCCATCGAATGGGTCGCGGTCAACGATATCGCGGATGCGAAGACGCTGGCCCATCTGTTCAAATACGATTCGGTGCATGGAATCTACGGGGGCGACGTCGCGGCCGGGGAAAGATCCATCCGGATCGACGGAAAGGAAGTGCGGGTTTTTTCCGAAAAGGATCCGGCGAGGCTGATGTGGAAGGAGCTCGGGGTCGAGATCGTCATCGAATCGACGGGCCTCTTCACGTCGCGGGAGAAGGCGCAGGTGCACCTGACCTCTGGCGGCGCCAGGAAGGTGCTCATCTCCGCCCCGGCCAAGGACGAGGACATCACGATCGTCCTGGGGGTCAACGAATACCGCTACGATCCGGAAAAGCACCACATCATCTCCAACGCTTCCTGCACCACGAATTGCCTGGCGCCGTTCACCAAGGTTCTGCACGAGAATTTCCGGGTTGTCCGGGGGCTGATGACCACGATCCATTCCTACACCAACGACCAGCGGATCCTGGATCTTTCCCATCAGGACCTCCGCCGGGCAAGGGCGGCCGCGATGTCCATGATCCCGACGACGACGGGGGCGGCGAAAGCCGTGGGGCTGGTGCTCCCGGAACTCAAGGGAAAGCTGAACGGCTTCTCGATGAGGGTCCCCACGCCGGATGTCTCGGTCGTGGACCTCGTGGCGGAGATCGAGAGGAAGGCGACCGCCGAGGAGATCAACGCCGCGCTCCGGGAAGCGGCCGAGGGCAAATTGAAGGGAATTCTCGGGTATTCGGATGAGCCGCTCGTTTCGATCGATTATCTGGGCAACCCGCTCTCCTCCATCGTCGACGGAAGATCGACGATGGTGATCGAGGACAACCTGATCAAGGTCCTGGCCTGGTACGACAACGAATGGGGGTTCTCCTGCCGGATGATTGACCTGGTAAAGCTTGTGGCCAGGGATCTCTAAGGAGGGAACTTCTCGGGCGCAGGAGGGGAGGGGCGGCCGATTCCGTTTTGCCCGCCTTGGATCGGCGGCAGGGAGGAGAAGACGATGAAGAAGTGCATTTCGGATCTTCGTGACGACGAACTGAAGGGAAAGAGGGTTCTGGTCCGGGTCGACTTCAATGTCCCGCTGGACAAACAGAAAAACATCACGGACGACCTGCGGATCCGCTCGGCCCTGCCCACCATCCGCCACCTGATCACAAAAGGGGCCAGGGTCATCCTGGTATCGCATCTGGGACGGCCCGACGGGGTGACGGAGTCCCTGCGGATGGATCCGGTCGCGAAACGGCTGGAGGAACTTCTCGG
Source organism: Syntrophaceae bacterium (assembly GCA_041310125.1). Taxonomy (GTDB): domain Bacteria; phylum Desulfobacterota; class Syntrophia; order Syntrophales; family UBA5619; genus JAKAFS01. Next base: position 1,850 of record JBFYYH010000156.1, read on the forward strand.
GAAGAGGATCGCCAAACTGGACGATTGCATCGGGGAGGGGGTCGAGCGCGAAATCGCGGCCCTGGCCGGAGGGGAGGTGGTCCTGCTCGAGAACGTCCGCTTCCATCCGGAGGAGGAGGCGAATGACGGGGCCTTCGCGAAACGGCTGGCCGCTCTGGCCGATGTATATGTCAACGACGCCTTCGGCACGGCGCACCGCGCCCATGCCTCGACCGAAGGCGTTGCCCGGATCCTGCCGGGCGTCTGCGGTTTTCTGGTCCTGAAAGAACTGGAGATCATGGGGGGGGCGCTCGATGATCCCCGCAGGCCGTTCGTCGCGATCATCGGCGGGGCGAAGGTCTCCTCCAAGATCACGATCATCCGGAACCTCGCGCAAAAGGTGGATGCGCTGCTCATCGGCGGCGGAATGATCTTCACCTTTCTCAAGGCGCAGGGCCGAGAGGTCGGCCGGTCGCTGGTGGAGGAGAAGTTCATCGGGCAGGCCGGGGAGATCTGGGGGGAGTTGCATGCGACGCCGGGACTCCGGTTGGTCGTCCCGGTCGATTGCGTGGTCGCGGCGGAACTGGCCGCGGGCGCGCCCTTTGAGGTCGTCCCGATCGATCGCATTCCGGCGGACAGGATGGGCGTGGACATCGGTCCCGCCACCCTGGCGCTCTTCGGGGAGGCGATCCGCTCCGCGGGGACCGTGTTGTGGAACGGGCCGGTCGGCGTCTTCGAGATCGAGCCGTTCGACCGGGGGACGAACGGGATCGCCGCTGCGCTTGCCGCTTCGGATGCCGTGACGATCGTCGGCGGCGGGGACAGCGCCTCCGCGGTCGAAAAGTCGGGCGTGGCCGACCGGATCACGCACATCTCGACCGGCGGCGGGGCTTCGCTCGAGTACCTCGAAGGGAAGGAACTCCCCGGGATCGCGATCCTTCAGGAGAGGGAGCTGGCCTCCGTTTGATCCCCCGGGGAGGGAGAGCGATTCGCGGTCACGGTCTGCAGCCGGGCCGTTTGTGCGGTCCAGCAGGAGGGGCTTCGCGCCGGTCTTTCCGGTTTCGGGCGGAGAAGGCGTTCCTGCGGATGAAGGGACAAAAAGGAGGCGGGGCATGGGAAGGGTCGAGGTATTTGAAAACAGGCGGCCGGTTCTCGGCATCAACAGCCTGGGAAGAATCGGCAAACTCTCGCTCTGGCACCATATCGGCAGAAAGTATTTCCAGGAGATCGTGGTCAACATCGGAAGGGGGGCGGGCAGCGGGCTGAGCGCCATCGCCCAACTGATCGAAAAGGACGCCACCTACGGATCGCTGCACCGCTTCCTCTATGGCCTCCGGGCGAAAAGGCTGATCCAGGTCGTGGATGAAAGAAAGGGCGATCTTCTCATCGACGGCATCCCCGTGAAGATTCTGCGCGAGGCGCGAAACCCGGCCGACATCGGCTGGCGGGACCACGGGGTGGATGTGGTGGTGGAATGCACCGGCAAGTTTCAGGACCCCACCCTGGCGGCGGACGAGAAGGGCGGCTCCCTCCGGGGACACCTCGCCGGCGGGGCGAAGGTGGTGATCAACTCCTCGGCGTTCAAGATCAAAAACAAGGCGCTGTCCATGCCCGAAGACGCCGCAACCCTGATCTACGGGATCAACCACGCCGCCTTCGACTGCAACAGCCACCAGGTCGTTTCCGCCGCGTCCTGCACGACCACGGGGCTGGCGCACATGATCAAGCCGCTTCTGGCCCATGAGGCGACCAGCCGGATCCTCACCGCATCCATGTCCACCATTCACGCGGTCACGAACTCGCAGAGCATCCTCGACAAGATGCCGAAAGCCGGCGAGAAGGATCTCCGGAAGAACCGGAGCACGCTCAACAACATCATCCTGACCTCGACCAATGCCGCCGAAGCGCTCAGCCAGGTGATTCCGGAGGTGAGGGAGATCGGGTTCATGGCGGATTCGATCCGCGTGCCCACGAACACGGAGTCGCTGATCGTTTTTAATTCAACATTCCAGACCCACGGGGGCAGGGGCGAAAAGGCGGAACGCCTGACGAGGGAGATGCTCAACGACATCTACCGGAGGGCCTCTGCGAACGATCCCGACCATCTGCTGCTCTTTTCGGAAGAGCAGAACGTCTCGACCGATCTGATCGGAACGGATGCGGCGATCGTGATCGAGGGGCAGTTCAACCACACCCGGACGGCGTTCATCGGGATCGATCTCTCCCGGCTCCCCGATCTGCCGGATTCCTTTCCCCGGGCGCCCGGGTCGACAATGAGAATCCCCGTGGTGCACGCGAAGATCTTCGGCTGGTACGACAACGAATACGGCAGCTACACGAACCGGCTGGGCGATCTGGCGACCTACATCCACAGGAGTCTGTTTCGATAGGGGGGGAAGCCGTCAGAGGATGATCTTGTAGCTTTCGTCCGCATCGATCTCGTGCTTTCCGGCGTAGACGGATCCGCTCCAGCCGTCGATGCTGATAAAATCCCCTCCGCGGAAGATTTTTCCGTCGACCACGCTGTACCCGTCCGACTCATAGACGTGCAGCTTGTTGAACCCCACGACGCCGACCTTGTCGAGCTGGGGGATCGTGAC
>JBFYYH010000157.1:0-4520 GCA_041310125.1 Syntrophaceae bacterium
GAGCCTCCAGATCCTGGAAAAGAGGTTGAACCCGACGGGAAACGACCTGAAGCGGTTCAAAATCGCCCAGCGGGAGGTGGAACACCTGGAGAATCTGGTCAACGACGTCCTGGTCTTCGCCAAGCCGGCGGCACCGAAGAAACAACCGAACCCCATCCGGACAGTCGTCGAGGAGGCCCTGGCGCTTGCGGACCGGGCGATTGCGGAAAAGAGGATCGAGGTTCAGGTTCGGATGGCCGACGACATTCCGCCGCTGAATCTGGACGCGGCGATGCTGGAGCATGCCTTTCTGAATCTTGTCCTGAACGCGGTGGATGCGATGGAGGAGGGAGGTCTTTTGAAAATTGCCGTTCGAGAGGTTCCGGACGGGGAAGGGGCCTCGTCCGTCGAGGTGGAGATCGAGGACAACGGCTGCGGCATCGAGGCGGAGGACATGCGGCACCTTTTTAACCCCTTCTTTACCCGGAAGCGCACAGGTACGGGACTCGGGCTGACCCAGGTGAAGAAGATCGTGGAACTGCACCAAGGGGCCGTGGAGATCACGAGCGGGAAAGGGGAGGGGACGCGGGTGAGGGTCCGGCTGCCGCGGGAGCGGACGGAGGTTTCCTCCGGCTGCGATGCTTCGGCGCCGGGCGGGGAAAGGAATCATGCTGAGGAAGAGGGCCATGGCGAAGATTCTCGTGATCGATGACGACAGCTCCATCCGGGAAACGCTCGAATTGTATCTCAGCGAAGAGGGCTATGAGGTGGTGACGGCCGCGACCGGCACCGAAGGGCTGAACCGGTTCGTCGAAGCCTCGCCGGACGTGGTCATCCTCGATATCCGTCTCCCCGACATCGACGGCTTCACGGTGCTCGAGGACCTCCGGGAGGAGGACGAGAATGCCAAAGTGATCATGATCACCGCCCACCACGACATGGACTCCACGATCAACGCGATGAAGAGCGGCGCCTTCGATTACATCCACAAGCCGATCCACGTCGACGAGCTGGACATGGCCATTCGCAAGGCGGTGAAAACCCTCGAGATGGAAAAGAAGATCTCCGGTCTTCTCATGGAGCCGTCGCGCGATTTCAAGGTCGGCGACATCATCGGCAGCGGGAAGGGGATGCGGGAGATCTTCAAGACGATCGGCATCGTTTCCCAGAGCCGGACGACGGTTCTGATCCAGGGGGAGAGCGGCACGGGAAAGGAGCTGATTGCGAAGGTGATCCACCACAACACCTCGCGCGAAGAACCCTACATCGCCGTCAACTGCTCGGCCATCGTCGAGACGCTCCTGGAGTCGGAACTATTCGGTCATGAAAAGGGCTCATTCACCGGGGCCATTGCCCGCAAGCAGGGAAAGTTCGAGCTGGCCCGCTATGGGACCGTGTTCCTCGACGAGATCAGCGAGATGTCCGTCAACCTTCAGGCGAAGCTCCTGCGGGTCCTCCAGGAGATGGAGTTCGAGCGGGTGGGGGGCAAGGACCGGGTCCGGGTTCATGCGCGGATCATCGCGGCCACCAACAAGGACCTCCGGACCCTCGTTCAGGAGGGCCGATTCCGGGACGATCTCTTCTACCGCCTCAACATCGTGGCGATCACCCTCCCACCCCTTCGGGAGCGCAGGGATGACATCCCGGAGCTGGTCGAATACCTGCTGGCCAAGATCAACATCGACCTGCACAAGCGGATCGTGGGGATCTCCGATGAGATGATGGAGATCTTCCTGAAATACCGCTGGCCGGGCAATATCCGGGAGCTGGAGAATCTCCTCGTGCGTGCGGCGGTCGTGGCCAAGGGGCAGGTCCTCGTCCGGAGCGATTTTCCCGAGCTGATCGAAGAATCCAGGCCTCAGCCGATTCCGGAAGGGGGAGCGGAGAGGCGGTCCGCCTCCGGGACCTTTCGGACCCTGGACGAAATCGAGGAGCATCATATCCGGGCGGTGATCCGGGAGTCCGGCAAGAACAAGGGGGAGATCTGCGAGATCCTCGGCATTTCCCGCCCCACCCTGGAGCGCAAGCTCGAAAAGTACGGGATCGTCTTTGACCGTGAAGGATGAGTTGCGCCGTCTGTAAGGATGGGCTCGGGATTCCGTCGTTCCGCGGATCTTTTTTCGACCCCGCACATCCTCGCTGCGCTGCCGGAAAACCAATTCGCGCCTCGCGGCGCTCAGACATGTTTTCCGGCGGGCGCTTCGCTGTGGTGGCGGGGTGCCCGAAAAAACCTCCAATGCGTTCCGACGGAATTCCGAGCCCACTTTCGCTTTGAACAGAAGGGGTGTCCATCATGAGGGTATTGTCCGCCGAATTTCTCCGGTCCGCGAGGGAGCCCGCCCACTATCCGCCGGAATCCCTGCCCGAGGTCGCCTTTGCCGGCCGTTCCAACGTGGGCAAGTCCTCCCTGATCAACACCCTCCTCAACCGCAGGGGGCTGGCAAGGACGAGCAACACCCCGGGGCGGACCCAGGAGATCAATTTCTTTGCGGTGAATGAGCGGATCGCCTTCGTCGACCTCCCCGGGTACGGATACGCCAAGGTCCCCGATGCGGTCCGGAAGCACTGGGGGCCGATGATCGAGACCTACCTCCGGGAGAGGAGAACCCTCCGTCTCGTCATCCTGATCCTAGACGTCCGGCGGGACCCTTCCGAGGAGGACCTGCAGATGATCCGCTGGCTCGCGTATTACCGCCTCCGTTTCCTGCCCGTTCTGACGAAGACCGACAAATTGTCCGCGAATCAGCTTCGGGTCCGGCAGAGGAGGATTTCAGAGAGGCTGGGAATCCCCGGCGGAGAAATGCCAATCGTCTTTTCGGCGAAGACGGGCGCGGGGAAGGATTTGCTCTGGAGGGCGATCCGGGCGGCGACGGCGCCGGCGACCGGCGGTGAACGGCCATTGCTGCCGGGCGCGGATTAGGACGCGGGGAAGGAGGAGGGACAGGGGGAGCCCATGCAATCCGGGAAAGATCCGGGAGCGCTTCGGAACGGGGGTGGAGAGAAGGCGATCAGACGGGCCGGATGGCTCGGGGTACTGGCGGCCCTGACTGCAGGACTGTTCTTTTTCGCTTGGCCATACGGCGGGGGCCCTGAGCCCACCCACGAGGCGCAGCGGAACCTCATGGGGACGATCTTCAAGATCAAGGCGTACGGAAAGGATCTGTCCCGCGGGCGATTCGATGCCGTCAGCACAGAGGCCTTCGCCGAAATCGCCCGTCTCGAAAAGGAGATGAGCGAATGGCTGCCGGAGAGTCCAATTTCGCAGGCCGCCCGCTTTGCGGGCCGGAAGGCGGTTGTGGTCAGCGAGGAGATCCTCGCGGTGATCGAGCTTTCCCTTTCCGTCTCCCGGCAGACCGGTGGGGTGTTCGACATCAGCTTCAAGCCCCTCGGCCGCCTCTGGAAGGTGGAGCAGCGCAAAGAACCGCCGACGGACGACGAGATCCGCGCCGCCCGGGAACTCGTAAATTACCGGAACATCGAACTGGACCGGCAGAAGCGGACCCTTTTCCTGAAGCGCGAAGGGATGGCCGTCGGACTGGGCGCGGTCGCCAAGGGATATGCGGCGGGAAGGGCCGCGCGGAAGATGGCCGAGGGCGGCATCCGGGATTTCATCATCGACGCCGGCGGGGATCTCTGCTTTTCGGGAAGGAAAGGCAAGGAGGCCTGGTCCACCGGGATCCGGGATCCGGAAGGCAAGGCGGAACCCTTGATCCGCCTTCGCATCCGGACCGACTGCGCGGTGGTCACCAGCGGCAATTATGAACGGTACTTCGATTATCAGGGGCGTCGGTATCACCACATCATCGATCCCCGGACAGGTTATCCCGCTGCCGGCACAAGAAGCGTCACCGTCTTCGCGAGAGATCCCGCTGTGGCGGACGCCTATGCCACCTCCTTCTTCATCCTCGGGCAGGAGAAGGCCGCCGAGATCGCCGGCCGGGTCGGTCTCGCCTTCATCCTGATCGACAGCCGGGGAAAGATTTGGCGGGGAGGGGATGTTTCCCAGTTTGCCGAAGAGGTTCCGTAAGGAAGCTTCCCGGAGGGTTCCCGGGAAATCCGGCAAAAATAGGGCTTCGAAAATCAGCTTTCCTGCGAGTCCATGGCATTTTTCGCGCTACCGGAAGTCTGATCTTTCCGTTGTGCAGCATGGTCGAAAGGATGAAAATCTGTCGGGCCGTTCAGGGGTTTTGCGGAAGAAGTCCGATTTGTCTTGACAACGGGGAAGAATATGTTAATAGTCAGCCCGCTTGCCTGCATGGCAGGCAGGCTGCATGACTGCGGGGCGGGAGCGGTTTGCGGGTCGGTCATCGCCGCGCCCAGGAGGGGTGACGGAGACCTGCGGCCAAAAAGGACAAAAGGGATGCGCGAGCAGGGGATCGTCACCCGGATCATCCCGCCGGACCGGGTTGAGGTCGTCATGCCGACCTCGGAGGCGTGCGGCCATTGCGGCGCCTGTCACCGGGACCGGAAAGGCGAAAATTGCATCGAGGCCTGGGTAGCCGTTCCCCTGAAGGAGGGCGACCGGGTCGAGGTGGAGATCG
>JBFYYH010000158.1:0-4865 GCA_041310125.1 Syntrophaceae bacterium
CTTGCCCTTCTCCGGGAGGCGGGGGCGGGATGCCGGCGGATCCGCTACCGCCACGGCCTCCATTCGCCCTACTGGTGGCTCCGCTGCATCGTGGGACACAAGAACGAAACGTTTTTCCTCGTGCGGGCATACCGGAAGTTCCTCGAATGGGACATCATCCGCCGCCCGCCCCTGACGGCCCTGCTCGATCGGCTTCTCAACCCCCTGATCGGAAAAAGCATCGTCTTCTATCTGAAAAAGGAAACCTGATGATCGAACTGCCTCTTTCCCGGAAAATCGCCTCCCCCCTCGATGTCCCCGCCCTGGCGGATTTCATCGCCGGTCTGCAGAAAGCCAACGGGGAGATCCCCTGGTCCGACGGGGGGAAGACCGACCCCTGGGACCACGTGGAAAGCGCCATGGGGCTGGCCGCGGCCGGTTATATCCGGGAAGCGCAGCGGGCCTACCGATGGATGGCTTCGAGTCAGCTTCCCGACGGGAGCTGGTGGTCGGCCACCCGGAACGGGATCCCCGAGGATGCGACGCGGGACAGCAACATCTCCTCCTACATCGCCGTCGGCCTCTACCATTATTTCCTGATCACCGGCGACCGGCGCTTTCTCCGGCGTCTCTGGACGACGATGGAGGCGGGAATCGATTACGCCGTCGGACTGCAGGCGGACAGCGGCGAGATCCACTGGGCGAGGAATCCCGAAGGGGTCGTCGACCGGATGGCCCTCCTCACCGGCTCCAGTTCGGTCTACATGAGTATCCGCTGCGCCCTCGCCATTGCGGAGCTTCTGGGAAAACGGCGGACGGACTGGGAGAAGGCCATGGAAAAACTGGGGGAGGCGATCCGCAGCCGGCCGAACCTGTTCAACATGATGAAGTCGCGCTATTCGATGGACTGGTACTACCCCATCCTCTGCGGCGCCGTCACGGGTGCCGATGCCCGGACGAGGATCGACCGCTCCTGGGAAAAGTTTGTCGTCCCCGAATGGGGCGTGCGCTGCGTCAGCGACCGGCCGTGGGTCACCACGGCGGAGGCTTCGGAGCTGGTGTTGACGCTGACGGCGATCGGCGATCTGGAACGGGCCGCCATCCTTTTCGAGTGGATCCGGGAGAAGCGGTTTGAGGACGGCTCCTACTGGATGGGCGTGACCTTTCCCGACAGGGTGATCTGGCCGGAGGAGAGGACCTCCTGGACGGCCGCCGCCGTCCTTCTCGCTTACGATGCCCTCCATGGGATCACCCCCGGCAGCCGCCTCTTCCGCCACGACCACTGGGGTGCCGCGGGAGAGATCCGAAATAAGGCGGCCCGCACCCTCCGCACCGCCGCGGAATCGGCCGCCGCGCACCCCGCCGCAGGGGGAGGCCTTTCCGGATTGCGAGGTTGATTTTCTTGCGAAGAGACCACCGCCCATACGCCCTCAAGCGGCTCGATCAGGGATTCCAGAAATGGTACGCAAAGGTCTACCTCCGCCCCCAGTTCGATCACCTGGGAAAGGGCTGTACCTTCATGAAGCCCTGGCACGTGGAGATCTTCGGAGGCCCGGTTTCTCTCGGGGAGTACAGCACGGTGATCGCCACACCCGACCGGAAGGTCCGTCTCACGGTCTGGTCCGATCTCCGGGGGAAGGGGAGCATCGCCATCGGGAGATGCTGCCTGATCTGTCCCGGCGTCCGGATCAGCGCGGCCACGGAGATCCGGATCGGGGAGAGCTGCATGCTGGCCCACGGCGCCTTCGTCACCGACTCCGACTGGCACGGGGTGTACGACCGCAGCCTCCCCGTCGGGAAGACGGTTCCGGTGGAGATCGGCCGGAACGTCTGGATCGGCGACAGCGCCCTGGTCTGCAAGGGGGTCCGGATCGGCGACAACAGCATCGTCGGGGCCGGTTCGGTCGTGGTGAGGGATATTCCGCCCAATGCCGTTGCCGCGGGAAATCCGGCTGTTGTGTTGAAGGAGCTCGACCCGGAGCAGCCGATCCGGACGCGGGCCGACTGGCTGGCCGATCCCGCTTCCCTCTCCGCCCAGTTTGCCGAGATCGACCGCCACTGGATGAGGGACAACACCTGGGCCGGCTGGATCCGCTCCCTCATCCGGCCCCGCCGTGGAGACTGAACGGGAGGGCGGTGGATTTCCACCGGGATTTTTAGGTGTGGTCCCGGAAAGACAAGTCCCGGCGTGGCGGGAAGGCAGGTTCGGGGGTGCCGGCAATGCGAAGCTTTCCTTTAAGAACCCCTCACGCTGGTGAGGCGGACAGACCGCCGGTCAAGGCAAGCCGTCGCGGCCGTCGTGATGATTCGGAGAGAGGACCATGAGAGTCGCCATCATTGCCCCGCCCTATCCCCTGGAGGAGGCGCCCGCCCCGCCCCTGGGTGTCACCTATGTGGCAGCCGCCTTCGAGGCCGCCGGGGCGGAGGTGCGGATCTTCGACTACATCGTCAGCCGCTACACCCCGGATAAGCTCGGGGCCCAACTCGACGCATTTTGCCCTGACGCTGTCGGCGCCACCTCCGTGACGCTGAATTTCCCGGGAGCCGCCGGAATCCTCCGCGATGCCAAGAGGCACAACCCCTCCCTCGTGACGATCATGGGGGGACCCCACGTCTCCTTCGATGCCGTCCGGACCCTCGAAAACTACCCGGAGATCGATCTGATCGTCCTCGGTGAGGGGGAGAGAACCATCGCCGAGCTGATGGAAAAGGGGATGGCTCCCCGTTCGTGGGGCGGGATCCGGGGGCTGGCCTTCCGCGCCGATGGGGAGATCGTCGCCACGGGCCGCCAGCCCTACATCGAGGATCTCGACTCCCTCCCTTTTCCCGCGCGCCACCTGCTCCCCCTCTCCCGCTACCGGGCGCTTGGCTATCCGATCAGCGTCATCACCAGCCGGGGCTGTCCCTACGACTGCATCTTCTGCCAGGGAAGGCGGATGGTGGGGAACCGCGTCCGCCAGAGGATGGCCTCCCGGGTCGTCGATGAGATCGAGGAGATCCTCTCCTACGGGATCGACCGGATCAACGTCGCGGACGACCTCTTCGTTTCCAGCAGCGGCAAGGTCCGGGAGGTCTGCGGCGAGATCCTCAGGAGGGGTCTCCGCTTCACCTGGAGCGCCTTCGCCCGGGTCAACACCGTGGACCGGGATACCCTCGCGCTGATGCGGGAGGCAGGGTGCGACAGCGTCAGCTTTGGGGTCGAGTCGGGCAACCCGGAGATGCTCAAACGGATCCGGAAGGGGATCACCCGGGAGCAGGTCCGGCACGCGGTTTCCCTCTGCCGGGAGGTGGGGATTCTCGCCCATACCTCCTTCATCGTCGGCCTGCCGGGAGAGACGGCCGAAACGCTCCGGGAAACGGCGGAATTTGCGGCAGGACTGGGCTCACTCTACGGCTACCACTTTCTGGCCCCCTTCCCGGGGACGACCGTGCGCGAAGAGGTGGAGAAATACGATCTCGAAATCCTCACCGACGACTGGACCCGCTACGACGCCAACAGCGCCATCGTCCGCACCTCCGGCCTTTCCCCGGAGGAGATCGAGGCCTTCGTCGAGCGGTTCGAATCCGAGATCCGCGGGGCCTGGGAGGCGATGGTGCAGGGGTACCGGGAGAAGACCAATCCGCCGGAGATCGACCTGCAGGTGGAGGGGCATTTCCGCATGAAACTGGTCTATCGCCTGCTTTCGGAGGATCTGATCGAAAGATGGGGTTCTTTTCCCGGTGTCGATTCACGCGTGGAAAACGGGGATTTGCTGGAGGAACTCTGCCGCCGGATTGAGGCGGTTACAGGGGCCGACGGCGGGTTGATCCGGAGGACGCTCCGCGGGTTCGTGGAGGCCGGATACATCCGCTGCCGGATTTCCGACCCGGTTGCGGTCTGGTTCTGGACCCACAACAACCGTGTCGACGTTCAGCCGGAGCCCGTCGGATCAGGGACGGATCTGCTCCCAGCTTTCGCTTGCAACCCCGGTCGCTGATCCCCCGGCCGTCTTTTGCAGGATGCCGAGGGTGCGGACTGTCGGAAGTTCGTGGAAGAGACCGGAAGCCAAAGCCATGCGATAGATGCAGAGGGGCGCCTGTCCACCCCGGGCCGGATCCGGAAAGAGGTCATGGATCAGGAGGTAGCCGCCGGGGAGGAGATGCGACACCCAGCCGCTGTAATCGGTGAAGGCCGCTTCGAAGGTGTGGCCGCCGTCGATGAAGATCAGGGAGAGAGGGGTGCTCCAGGAGCGGGCGGCGACCCTGGAGGAGGAAACGATCGGAATCACGGTTTCTTCGAGCGAGAGATCCCTCAGGACCTTTCTGAAGACGGGGAAGGTGTCGATCCGGCCCGTCTCCGGGTCCAGCAGGGTCGGATCGAAATATTCCTCTCCCGGCTGCTGTTCCTCCGATCCCCGGTGATGGTCGATCGAAAAGAGAATTCCCCCCGCCTCCCGGCAACCGAATCCCAGATAGGCCGCCGAACGTCCGCAGTAGCTGCCGATCTCCAGGCAGGGGCCCAGCGCCGCGGCTTCCCGGGCCAGCTCGTAGAGGCGGAGCGCCTCCTCCTCGTCCATGAACCCCTTAAAGGGAAATTTCTTCAGATCGCCGACCTGCATGCCCTGTGCCCCCCGTCCTCTGCGGTTCCTCTCCCTGCCGTGTGATTTTCTACAGTGTTCCCCTGCAAAAAACAAGTCCCGGGCGAAAATATTCCTTGACCCACTCAATATATGGTAGTATGAAACATCCCACCCCCCATATCTTGCGTCCGTGGGGGGATCGCAAACCATTCCAGTTCATCTCGCTGAAGGGGAGTATTCCATGCATGCAATGATCAAGAAGAGGGACGACCGCCTCGTCCAGTTCAATGCGGAGAAGATCACGAGCGCCATTGCCAAGGCGGGAGC
>JBFYYH010000159.1:0-3232 GCA_041310125.1 Syntrophaceae bacterium
CGAACGCTTCACGATGGACGAAGGCCTCTCGATGGCCGTCCGGGAGGTGTTCGTCCGCCTCTACCACGACGGCCTGATCTACCAGGGCGACTACATCGTCAACTGGTGCCCCCGCTGCCGGACCGCCATCTCCGACCTGGAGGTGGAGTACCAGCCCCAGCAGGGGAATCTCTGGAACGTCCGCTACCCCATGGCCGAGGGCGACGGCGGGATCGTCGTGGCCACGACCCGGCCGGAGACGATGCTCGGCGACACGGCGGTGGCCGTCCACCCCGACGACGAACGGTACCGGGAACTGGTCGGCAAGGAGGTGATCCTGCCCCTCGTCCACCGGCGGATTCCGATTATCGCCGACGATTACGTCACGATGGAGTTCGGCTCCGGCGCCGTGAAGATCACGCCCGCCTCCGATCCGAACGACTTCGCCATCGCCGGACGCCACAATCTGCCCATCCTCCGGATCATGGACGACAACGCGGTGATCAACGAAAACGGCGGACCCTACGCGGGCCAGGACCGCTATGAGTGCCGCCGGAGTGTCGTCCGGGACCTGGAGTCGGGCGGTTTCCTCGTCGGAACGGAACCCTACACGCACAACATCGGCCGCTGCTACCGCTGCAAGACCGATATCGAGCCCGCCGTCTCGCGGCAGTGGTTCGTCCGGATCGCGCCGCTGGCCAAGGAGGCGATCGCCGCGGTGGTGACCGGAAAGACCCGGATCGTTCCCGCGAGCTGGGAGGCGACCTACTTCGAATGGATGAACAACATCCGCGACTGGTGCATCTCCCGCCAGATCTGGTGGGGCCACCGGATCCCCGTCTGGACCTGCGAGGGCTGCGGAAAGGTGATCGTCGCCTCCACCGATCCCGACGCCTGTCCCGGCTGCGGCGGCGCGAAACTGCGGCAGGAGGAGGATGTCCTCGACACCTGGTTCAGCTCGGCGCTCTGGCCCTTTTCGACCCTGGGGTGGCCCGAGGACAGGGAGGCGCTCCGGACTTTTTATCCCACCTCCCTCTTGGTGACGGGGTTCGACATCCTCTTTTTCTGGGTCGCCCGGATGATGATGATGGGGCTCTATGTGATGAAGGAGGTCCCCTTCCGGGATGTCTACCTCCACGCCCTCGTCCGGGACGAGAACGGCGAGAAGATGAGCAAGTCGAAGGGGAACAGCATCGATCCGCTCGAGATGATGGACCGGTTCGGGACGGATGCCTTCCGCTTCACCCTGGCCGCGTTTTCCGCCCAGGGGCGGGATGTCCGGATGTCGGAGGAGAGGATCGAGGGGTACAAGTTTTTCATCAACAAGATCTGGAACGCCGCCCGGTTTTCGCAGATGAATCTCGCGGACTATTCCCCGGAGATTTCCGTTTCTTCCGCGGAGGAGTCCATCGCCGACCGCTGGATCCGGGCGAGGCTCGCCAGAGCCGCCTCCGAGGTGACCCGCGGGCTCGATGAATACCGCTTCAACGACGCTTCGGCCGCCGCCTATCAGTTTGTCTGGCACGAGCTCTGCGACTGGTACCTCGAACTGATCAAGCCCGCCCTCTACGGGGAGAAGAAGGCAACGGCCAGGCGTTCCGCCCAGAAGACGCTCTTCGAGACAGTGTCGGCATCGCTGCGGCTTCTCCATCCCTTCATCCCCTTTGTGACGGAGGAGATCTGGCAGAGCCTGATCGCGGACGGCCGGTCGATCATGGTGAGCGAATTTCCCTCGGCGGAGGCGATTCCGACGGACCTCGCGGCCGAACGGGAGATGGCCCTCGTCATGGAGGTCATCACCCGGATCCGGAACATCCGCGGGGAGATGAACGTGGCGCCCTCGCTGAAACTGAAGGTCGCCCTGGACTCGGCCGAAGAAGGCGCCCTCTCGACGCTGGAAAAGGGGAGGGGATACATCGAGAACCTGGCGAACCTGGAAGCCCTTTCCCTGACCCGGGAGGGCGCGGAGCGGAAGGGGGCGGCGACGGCGGTGGCCGGTCCGGTCCGCGTCTCCGTATTTCTTGCCGGGGTGATCGATTTCGCGGCGGAGAAGGCGCGCCTCGGAAAGGAAATCGCGAAGATCGAGAAGGAAATGGGGGGTGTCGGAAAAAAGCTGGCCAATCCCGATTTTCTGGCCAAGGCGGCGGAAGCGGTCGTTCGGAAGGAGCAGGAGAAGGCCCGTCTTTTCGGGGACAAGAAAGCCGCCCTGGAGGCGGCTCTCGCCAGGGTGGCGGCGCTGGCCGACGGCGGGTAGGAAGGGACAGGCGATGGAAGCGAAAAACGTGATCCGGCGGTTGATCCGCAGGGCCCTCGAAGAGGACATCGGGCCGGGGGATGTGACCACCCGGGCTGTTCTCCGGGGCGGCGAGACGGGACGCGCCCGGGCGACGGCCAAGGCGGAGATGGTCGTCGCCGGGATCGACGTTTTCGGGGAGGTTTTTCGCGCCCTCGATCCGGACCTGACCTTCGCGCCGCGGCTCCGGGACGGGGATCGGGCGGGGAAGGGGGATCTTCTGGCGGAGGTCTCCGGCCACCTCGCTTCGATCCTGACCGCCGAGCGGGTCGCCCTGAACCTCTTCCAGCGGATGAGCGGAATCGCCACACTGACGCGCCGCTATGTGGACCGGGTCGCCGGAATGCAGGCAAGAATCCTTGATACCCGCAAGACGATGCCCGGCCTGCGGGTCCTCGACAAATACGCCGTCCGCGTCGGCGGAGGGGTCAACCACCGCTACGCCCTCTACGACGGCGTGCTGATCAAGGACAACCACATCGAGGCGGCGGGCGGGATCGGTCCGGCGGTCCGGCGGGTCCGCGAAAGGATCCCCCACCTCCTGAAAATCGAGGTCGAGGTGAAGACCCTCGCGGAGCTGGAGGAGGCTCTCGCAGCCGGAGCGGACTCGGTGCTGCTCGACAACATGGGGATCGAGGAGATGACCGTGGCGGTCCGGCGGGTCGGAGGAAAGATCCCCCTGGAGGCCTCCGGCAACATGACGCTGGAAAGGGTCCGCGAGGTGGCGGCCACGGGGGTCGACTGGATCTCGGTCGGCGCCCTGACCCACTCCGCGGCGGCGGCGGACATCTCCCTCGGCGTGACCCGGGATGATCCGGACGGGCGGGCGGCGGCGGAATGATCCCCCCGGCGGAATTCGACGCGGAGCGGGTCCGGGCGCTTCTCGCCGGAAAGAGGATCGGAGACCCGCTGCACGGCCTGGCGACGGTCGATTCGACGAACCGGGCGGCATGGGCATTG
>JBFYYH010000160.1:0-4478 GCA_041310125.1 Syntrophaceae bacterium
CGGATCGTCTCGGACGCCATCCAGGTTCGTGAGCGCATGGCGTCCCAGTTGATCTGACGCCGAGAAAAAGGGGGGACACTCAAGTCATTGTCCGTCCGCATTCACGGCGGACACAGAAAAATCTCCGAATACGGAAAGGGCGGGGACAATCCCCCGCCCTTTTTACGTGCAATATTTTCGATGCTGAAGGGTACGGCGGATTGAAATTCCATCCGGGCCGTCCAGTCGAGGAAAGCCTACCACCCCTTCGTCCACATCTCCTCGTCCTCGTACACCTTCTCGTCGTTCTGGGCCGCCTCCTCCGCGTCCGCCTCGATCATCCGGCCGGGGTTCGGGTCCTTGAGGAGCTCCCGGTAGTACTCGTGCTGGATGAGGAGGTTCATGATCTCGTTCGTCCCCGTCCAGATCTGGATCAGGCGGGTGTCGCGGATCATCTTCTCGATCGGGAAGACGTTCGTGTAGCCGATGCCGCCGACGACCTGCATCGCGAGGTTGCAGACGGTCCAGGCCGTGTCCGTCGCGAACTTCTTCGCTTCGCTGACCAGACGCCGGGCGGTCGGGAGCCCCGCGTCCACGCTTTTCCCCGCGGCGAGGGTGAGCGCCCTCGCGGCATCGAGCTGGGTGATTGCATCGGCCACCTTGAAGCTCACCCCCTCAAAGTTCCGGATCTTCTGGCCGAAGGCCTTCCGCCGGTCGGAGTAGCGGGCGGCGACTTCCAGGGCGGCGCGGGCCATCCCGAGGGAGCCGCCGGCCGAAGTGAGGCGCTCCGGGACCATCATCGTGTTGAAGATCCTCGCCCCGTCGTTGAGGCCGCCGATCAGGTTCTCGCGGGGAACCTCCACGTCCTTGAAGATCAGCCGCCCCGTCCCGCCGCCCCTCGTCCCGAGGAGCTTGTAGAGGTATTTCACCTCGACGCCCGGCCGCTCCTTCTCGATCAAGAGCAGGCTGATCCGCTCGTGGGGCTTCCCCGCCGGATCGGTGTTGCAGTAGACGATGAAGAGGTCCGCGCCGTCGGCGGCGACGACGAACCGCTTCTGTCCCCGGACGATGAACCGGTCACCCTTGAGTTCGGCCTTCGTCGTTGACCCGAAGAAATCGGAGCCGCCGCGCGGTTCGGTCAGGGCCTCGGCGGAGATCAGATCGCCCCTGAGGAGGGGCTTGAGGAACTTCTCCTTCTGCTCCTCCGTGCCGAAGGAGTGGAGGGCCTGCCCCACGATCGAGGGCATCGAGAAGGCGCAGCCGAGCGCCGTTCCCAGGACGCCGATCTCCTCGAGGGCCGCAATCTCGGCGCTCCAGGGGAGGCCGCGGCCGCCGTGCTTCCGGTCGAAGCGCAGGCCGAGGAGGTTGCGGTCGCCCAGGGCCTTGACGAACTCCCGCGGATAGGTGATCTCGTCCCGGTCCATCTTCCGGATCAGATCGGACGAAACCTCGTTCTTGACGAATTCCCGGACCTCCGCCTTCAGGGCGATCTCCTCCGGGGTCAAAAGAATGTCCTGCAGCATGACCATCCCTCCTTTCCCGCGCTCAGACGGTGACGGCGGGTGCGGCGAGGAGCGCCTTCATCGCTTCGATCGTTTCGCGGTAGTTTCCGCTCCCGAAGATGGAGGAGCCGGCGACGAGGACATCCGCGCCGGCGTCGGCGATGGCGCGGATGTTCTTGAGCGTCACGCCGCCGTCCACCTGCAGCAGAACCGCCGGGTTGATCTCCCCGATCATCCGCCGGGACGTCGCGATCTTGGGGAGCATTCCCTCAATGAACCTCTGCCCCCCGAACCCCGGATTGACCGTCATGACGAGGAGAAGATCGATGTCGGGGAGGATCGGCTCCACCAGGCCCAGCGGCGTCGCCGGGTTGAGGGAGACCCCGGCCTTCAGCCCCTTTTCGCGGATTAGGCCGATCGTCCGGTGGAGATGGCCGGAGGCCTCGACATGGACGGTGATCCCGTCGGCGCCCGCCTCCGCGAAGGCGTCGATAAACCGTTCGGGGCGCTCGATCATCAGATGGACGTCGAAGGGGAGACGCGTCGCCTTCCGGATCGAGGCGACGACAGCCGGTCCGATCGTGAGGTTGGGGACGAAGTGGCCGTCCATGACGTCGACGTGGAGCCAGTCCGCCCCGGCCGCCTCCACGGCCGCGATCTCTTCGCCGAGGCGACTGAAGTCCGCCGAGAGGATGGAGGGTGCGATCTTTTTCATGACGGAACCCGCAAAGGCCTGAGGTGCTTGAATGAATCCGCCAGCATTGCCGGCACGGGGAAAATACGGAAACGCAGCGCCGGATCTTATCGAAAAATCTGAGATTCTCTGTGGTTTGCTGCAGCGCGCCTCAATGGGGGCTGTGTCTCGCTGCTTCGACGAACCCCGCGCCACGACCACTCCAGGGACAGGATCAGCGGACGCGCCGCCGGGCTTTTCATACACCATCGGCTGTTTCTTGTCAATGACGGTGCATCCGGCTGTGAATGCCCCCTGGTGATGTCACCCATGACACTTGCGGCGTTCGGCAGGTCGTGGTAAGTAAAACTCGCTTTTCAAGGCTGAGCGGAGGGGTATTCCTTGTTCTGGACTTGGCTCTACAACGCGCTGCTTTTGTTTGTGGCCGTCTTCGCCGTGCCCTACTACGGGGCGAGGATGCTCCTCACGGGAAAGTCCCGCAAAAGCCTCGGCCCCAAGTTCGGCCGCCCAGACCCGGAAGCGGCCGCCCGCATGGAGGGAAGCCCCCGGCTCTGGCTCCACGCCGTCTCGGTGGGCGAGGTGACGGCGGCGGCCCCGATCGCGGCGGCGCTCCGCGACCGGTTTCCCGGCGCCTGCATCGTCCTCTCCACGAGCACCGAAACGGGGCAGGGGATGGCCCGAAAGCTCGTCTCCGCCGCGACGGCCCACATCTACTATCCCCTGGATTTACCCTGTGTGGTCCGGAAGGTCCTCGACCGGATCCGGCCCGACCTGTTCATCCCCGTCGAAACCGAGCTCTGGCCCAACTTCATCCGGATCTGCCGGGAGCGGGGGACGCGGATCGTCATGGTGAATGGACGGATCTCTCCCCGCTCCTTTGGCCGCTACCGCGCCACGCGCTTCTTCTGGCGGGGGATCCTCGGTTCGCTCGATGACGCCGGCGTGATCTCGCCGACTGACGGGGAGAGGCTCGCCGCGATCGGAATGCCCCCGCAGCGGATCCATGTCCTCGGAAACGCGAAGTACGATGGGCTGGCGGCGCGGGTTTCCCCCGAACTCGAACGGGAGATCGCGGGACGCCTGGGGATCGCACCGGGCGAAGAGGTGCTGGTCGCGGGGAGCACGCTCGAGGGGGAGGAGAGTGTCGTTCTCGATGTTTACCGGCGTCTCCTGGAGATCCGGCCGGACTTCCGGCTGATCCTCGTCCCGCGGCACATCGAGCGCGGGGATGCCGTCGCGGGGTTCATCCGCGCGGCTGGTTTTGAATGCATCCGGATGAGCGAAATCGCCGCCGGTAAAAGCCGCGGCGGCGAGCGGATCGTCCTCGTCGATGTGATCGGCGAGCTCTTCAAGGTTTACAGCCTGGCCACCGTCGTCTTCTGCGGAGGGAGCCTCGTGCCGAGGGGAGGGCAGAACCTCCTCGAAGCGGCCGCCTGGGGAAAGGTCGTCTTCCACGGGCCGCACATGGAGGATTTCCGGGAGGAGCGGGCGCTCCTTGAAGAGGCGGGAGCGGGGATCCTGATCCGGAACACCGACGAGCTTTTCGCCGGGATCCGGGGACTGCTGGAGGACCCCGAACGCCTCCGGGAGAAGGGGGAGGCGGGGAGGCGGGCCGTGGCTGCGAACCGGGGGGCTTCCGCCCGTTACGCGGCGCTCATCGCGGACGTGGCGCTCCGCGCGGGCTGCGCCTGCCGGGAATAGGGACGGACTTTCCTGCTTCGTTTACCGGCGGCTTCGGGAAGGGCGTGAAAATTTCCGAAATGAATGCATTTCCCGCAGAGGCGGCGGGAATCGTCATTCAGGGATGAAAAACGGGGATCCGTCCCTTTCAGGCCTCCGCCCGCCTCAGGTATTCGTTCCACTTCTGGTCGACCGACCGCTGGAGCTGCCCCAGTTGCTCCAGGCTCATCTTCTTGAACCGCCCCTGCCGCTCGACGAACTGGATCACCGGGGCGCGGTTTCCCTTTTCCGCGATGGTCTTGCTGCGGCCCGTGAAGCGGAATTTCCCATCCTCGATCTCGTAGAGGACGACGATCCCCGTCTCCACGGCGAGCCGGCCGATCTTGACCGTGTCCTTGGGCGGAAACACCCAGCCCGGGGGGCAGGGGGTCGCGATCTGGAGGTAGCGGGTGCCCTTGATCCGCTTGGCCTTGACGAACTTGTCGTAGAGGTCGATCGGGAAGGAGGGGGAGGTGGTGGCGAGGTAGGGGAGGTCGTGCCCCTCCATGATCTTCATCATGTCCTTCTTGTTCTGCTGCTTGGTGAGGACCGGCGTGGTCGTGGTCAGGGACCCAAGATCGGAA
>JBFYYH010000161.1:0-3582 GCA_041310125.1 Syntrophaceae bacterium
TACGGTCTCCCGGATCTTTTCATTGGCATAGACGATGCTTTCGCTCAAGACTCGGTCGACGATGCCCTGGTCGATGCAGTAGTCGGCCGCGCACTGCTGAACCGTTCCGCTGATGACATGGAGCAGGAAGATCCGCGATCGCCCCTCCCCGGCAATCCCCAGGGCGGTGCGAAAGGCGCGGTCCGAGTCTTCGGAGAAATCGGTCGGCACGAGGATATTCCTGGGCTGGAACTGGAACATGAGATCCTCCTTTCGCTTTAGGCCCCGTCTTTCAGGCAATCGCTTTTCCAGAGACACTCCATTTCTTCGCATTCCTCCCGGGTCCGGAAACAGGGCGAATATCCCTCCCGGATCTGGATCTCCCGGATGATGTCCTGCTTGGATCGGCCAATTCGGGCATCGACGCTCCACAGTCTGGCGATCTCTCTGACTTCCTGCATTTTCATGTTGACCCCTCCTTTCTCGGTTCAAGGTCCGGGCGATATTTCGGCGATTCCACCATAAGGCGGAACCTCAGGCACTGCAATACGGGGAGAATGCGGGGAAAATACGGGGAGGAACCAGGGGATCAGGAGAGCTTCAGGAGGAAGGAACGGAGGCCCTCTCCGCGGTTCCGGAGGCCGAGCTTCCGGCGGAGGTTGTCCCGATGGTAATCGACCGTCTTGGCGGAAACGCAGAGCAGGTCTGCAATCTCCTTGGTCGTGCGGCCGCTCCGAACGAAGTCCGCCACCCGGATCTCCTGCGGGGTGAGATCGAAATAGGTCTGGGTGATCCGGTGGAGGAAGGGGGAGAGGATCTCCCGAATCCGCTCTTCGAGGGTGTCGAGGGCGGTCCTCAGCGCAGGGGTCAGCTTTCCCTCCTTGATCTTCTCGATGCATGGGAGGATGCGGGTCTTCACATTGGAAAGGACCTGTTCCTGAAGCTCCGCCCGGTCCTCCTCCCGTTGGCGGAGTAGGACCTTCAGGGCCGTGTTCAACTCCTCGAGATTCCGGTACTGGATGGAGAGCTCCTCCTCCCTTTCCCGGAGGGTCTCTTCGGCCTTTTTGCGGGCGGAGATGTCCCGCATGGAACCGACGATCCTTGGGGGAAGCTCGCCCGATCCCGGCAGGATCGTTGCCGTGATGGAGCAGGTGAGAATCGTACCCCGGGGATCCCGGAGCTGGATCTCGAAGTCGTGAACCGATCCTGTTTCCAGGATCTCCTGGAGGAAAGACGTCCTCCCGTCCGGTTCGGCGTAGAAGTCGGCGATGCCCCTTCCAATCAGCTCTTCGCGCCGGAAGGGGGCATATTTTTCGATGGAGGGGGAGATCTCCAGGATGGTCCCGTCGAGCGCCACCTCATAGTAGATGTCCTGGATGTTTTCGAAGATCCGGCGGTACTTTTCTTCGCTGTGGCGCAGTTGCTCCTCGACCTCGCCGTGATCGGCCGGGGCGGCCTTGCCGGGTTCCAGTTCGGGGGCGGGTTGTCGTCTCTTCACCGGGGCGCCTCTTCACACGGTTCTTTCCGCCGCTCTCCCGTCGGCATCCCTGATCTTTCTGACATGCTCTTGAAATTGCAGCTGACTGCAGTTTCCGAGCCCAGGGACGAGGGGCCACCTCAGTCGGCCCGAAAATCGAGCAGACTGCCCAGGTCGATTTTAACGTCGTTGTTCGCCGTTTGTAAAAAAAGATCGCATAAGATATGTTTGCTGTCAAACAGAAAGGGAGAATAGCGGTCTTTGGTCTTGTCGTTCAAGGGGGTCTGACGGCTGCGCGGCACCGGCGCACAGCGCGACCCTGCCGGGGAGGGGCGGGAAGGGGAGGCGGACGATGAATCGCGGACGATTGGCGGCGGAGGGGCGGTTCGAGCCTGCGAGCGGCGACCCGGATGTGATGGAAAAGAGGAGCGGCGGCGGGTGCTTGGCCCTCTTTGGTACGCCCTTCTTCCTGGCTGGTCTTTTTGCCGTCCTGGTCGGACTGGGAATCCTGGGGCCCAGGGGCGGGAATGGACTTGCTGCCGGCTTTGTCGGCCTCGTCTTCATGGTCGTGGGCGG
Organism: Syntrophaceae bacterium; assembly: GCA_041310125.1. GTDB lineage: Bacteria > Desulfobacterota > Syntrophia > Syntrophales > UBA5619 > JAKAFS01. Next base: position 2,033 of record JBFYYH010000161.1, read on the forward strand.
CGTCTTCATCCTCGGTCGCTCCGGATGGGTCGTCGACCGCCGCGAGGGTCGGATTGTGGAGTGGCAGGGCCTCATCGTTCCGCTCCGGCGGACGGTTCACCCCCTGTCGGGGTTTACCGGCGTGCGGCTCGAGGGGCGTCATGACAACAAGTCCACGACCTGGACGGTTCAGCTCAGCGGGGTCGAGGCGGGCAGGGAGATCACCCTCGAACGGACGGGCGACGAGGGGCAGGCGCGGCAGACGGCAGAGGCGCTGGCCCGGTTTCTCAACCAGCCCCTGGAGGAAGTCTCTCAGGGCCGAAGGCTGGTCCGCGAACCGAACCACCTCAACGAATCCTTCCGTGACCGCGTCCGGCGGCTCGGGCAAAAGACGGGTGTCTTCCCCCCGCAGCCGATTCCGATGCGAACGCGGGTCGAACCTTCCCCGGAGGGCGGCCTCATTCTGACGATTCCAGCCCGGGCTAATGGTCCGCGCGGTCTTCGGTCCCTCGTGCCCTCCCTGATCTTCGCCGGTATCGCCGCCTTCGTATTTCTGCCCGGCCTCCTCGAACTGCCGGCACCCCCGGTGGTCCACCTGATCTTCGCCGGTTTTATCGTCGTGTTCGCGATCCTGCTTCCGATCCTGCGCGGGGTCCTGGGGCTGGTTCGGGCGGCGCGGGAAAAAACCGTGGTCACCGCCACAAGCGCCTTTCTGCGCCTAGAGGAAAGCAGGAGAGGAAAAAAAAGAACGGTCGAGATCCCCGCGGAGGAGCTGGAAGACCTGGTCTACCTGGACCGGCAAAGCACCCTGAAGGGGGTCGAGATGCCGGGGGTGAAGAAGCTGCCGGAGTTCGGCGACACGGGATCGCCGCGCCTCCCAGACGGACGTCCCGTTCCCAATATCCTCCTCTCTATCATGAAGTTGGTTCCGACGCAGGGGATCACCGCCCGCAGCGACAAGACGGCCCTAACTTTTGGTGCCGGGCTGCCCGACGCCGAACTCGCCTACCTCCACGCCCTGATCGTCAGGACCATGACCGATTGACCGCCGGTGTGGCTCTCCCTTTCTCACGCCCCGCTTCTTCTCACCAGAAAAGCGAACAGGACGATCAGGGCGATCGATCCCCACCCGCAGAATTGCATTAAAAATGCGCTGCCCCACTGTCCGATGAGCCAGCTTCAGAGGAGCCCACCGAGGGCGGATGCCACCGACATCCGCGCCACATTCGCGATGCTCAGGTAGGTCGCGCGCATGTCCGGATGGGCCCGCCGGTCGACGAAATCGATGATCCCGAGCTGGGCGAGGCCGAACCCGGGCCCCTGGAGGAGCGCCGCGGCCCATTTCCAGACGAACGGCGTCTCCGGGGTGAAGAGGGAGAAGAGGAGCAGGCGGATCCCGTTGAGCATCAGGCCGGAGACGATCAGCCAGCGGTTCCCGAACCGGTCGATCAGGGGTTTTGAGAAGATCATGACGGGGATTTCAAAGATCGTCCAGGTGCCGAGGATCAGGCCGATCTCCAGCGGCGTCTTCATCACGTCGTCGAAGAAATAGCCGGTGTAGATGTAGGAGG
>JBFYYH010000162.1:0-2540 GCA_041310125.1 Syntrophaceae bacterium
GCTCTTCCGATCTTCGTGGCGTGCCTGCCCGCGTACGAAGCCGCCCACGGGGTGAAGATCTACGCCTTCGGCCATGCCGGCGACGGGAACATCCACCTGAGCGTCACCGCCGAGAGCCTCGACACCCGCCCGAAGGCCGAGGCGGCGGTCCGCGAGATCATCCGCAAGGTGGTCGCGATGGACGGAACGATGTCCGGCGAGCACGGCGTCGGGATCGCCAAGCAGCCCTACCTCCCCATTGAACTCTCCCCGGAGAGCATCCGCCTCCAGCGGGCAATCAAGCTCCTCTTCGACCCCAACCTCATCCTCAACCCCGGCAAGATCTTCGCCTGAGCGGCCTCTGGAAAAACGAAAACATCCAGGAATCCTCATTGACGAAACCGTGCGAATTTGATTAAGGTTGTCGCAAACGCGCCAGGCAGGAGGGACCATGCCCGAACCGGGACAAAAGAGGACCCTTCAGCAGGTCCTCAACTCGCTCCGGAGCCTCGACGACCTCAAGCAGCTCTTCTGGACGGAGCTGAACTACGAGCGGGAGAACACACCCCTCAGTGACCGGGGCTGGCCGGACGCCGCCCGGGACGCGCTGGCGGAGGCGCCCCTCCTTCTGGCCGGCGGCGGGAGCGGCGATTTTCACATCATCTACAACCGCCTGAAGTCGGCAGACCTTCCCCGGGCTCTGGAACGGCAAGTCGTCAACCAACTCCTGAAAGAACATCCCTACGCCCTTCTGGTGTTTTCCAACGAGCGCCAGACCCTCTGGCATTTTCTCAACGTCAAATATGACAGCGACATCAAGAAGCGCCGCCTCTTCCGCCGCATCACCGTGCGTCCGGGCGACGGTCTCCGCACGGCCGCCGAGCGGATCGCCATGCTGGATCTGGAATCGAGCGGCCCGGATCTTTTCGGTCTTTCCCCGCTCGCGATCCAGGCGCGCCACGACGAGGCCTTCGACGTCGAGAAGGTCACCAAGGATTTCTACAAGGAACTCGCCAACTGGTACTTCTGGGCGCTAAGACATGTCCGGTTCCCGAAGGATGCCCCCAAAGAGGCGGACGGACACGACCATATCGCTGTGATCCGGATGATCACGAGATTGATCTTCTGCTGGTTCGTGAAGGAAAAGGGTCTGATCTCCGGAGAGCTATTCGATCAGCGCCGCCTGGATGAACTTCTCGACGGGTTTGCGCCTGAGAAGGATACCCGCAAGGAGTCCGTCTTCTACAAGGCGATTCTGCAAAATCTGTTCTTTGCCACGCTGAATACCGAGATGGACAAGCGGGGCTGGGTGAAGGACGAACAAAACTTCATGGCGCATAGTCTTTACCGCTACCGGGAGTTGTTCCAAAAGCCCGGCGAGGCGCTGGCTTTGTTCAAGAACATCCCGTTCCTCAACGGCGGCCTGTTCGAGTGCCTGGACAGGGACCTGGGGGAGACTGCCCGGCCGCGCTACGTACGGATCGACGGATTTTCCCGGCGACCGGACAGCCAGCCGGTGGTGCCGGATTTCCTGTTCTTCGGGTCCGAGCGGGAAGAAGACCTCAGCGCGGATTATGGCGACAGGAAGTTCAGGAAAGTCCGGGTGCGCGGACTGATCCACACCCTGAACCGCTACCGCTTCACGATCGAGGAAAATACGCCCATCGAGCAGGAAGTCGCCCTCGATCCGGAGCTCTCCGGCAAGGTATTCGAGAACCTGCTCGCCGCCTACAATCCCGAGACCGGGGCCACGGCCCGCAAACAGACCGGCTCGTTCTACACCCCGCGCGAGATCGTGGACTATATGGTGGACGAGGCCTTGATTGCATTTTTGAAGGGAAGGCTACCCGCAGAGGATGAAAAGGCAACGGAAGAGAAACTCCGGCGGTTGGCATCATGGGAGGAGAACGGCCAAGATTTCGACGCACGGGAAACCGAGTCGCTGATCGCCGCGATTGACGGCCTCAAGGCGCTGGACCCGGCCGTGGGCTCCGGCGCCTTCCCGATGGGCGTTCTGCACAAGTTGGTTTTCATCCTGGGCAAGTTTGATCCGCACAACAAGCGGTGGGAGGAGCGCCAGATCCAACGGGTCCGCGCAGCCATCGCCGCAGCGGAGCTGATCGAGGACGCCGCCGTCCGCGAGCGGGCGGTCCGGGAACTGGAGCAGCAGATCGCCGGTATCGAGGAAGCCTTTGCACGCAACGAATTGGATTACGGACGCAAGCTCTACCTGATCGAAAACTGCCTCTATGGCGTCGATATCCAGACCATCGCCGTCCAAATTGCGAAGATGCGCTTTTTCATCTCGCTGATCGTGGACCAGCGGATGGACCCGGATGCACCCAACCTCGGTGTGCGCCCCTTGCCCAACCTGGAGACCAAGTTTGTTGCCGCCAACACGCTGATCGGGATTGAGAAGCCCAAGCAGGCAACGCTCCGCAACCCGGACATCGACGCCAAGGAAACAGAGCTGCGCAAGGTGCGGGAGAGGCACTTCAATGCCAAGACCCCGAGCAACAAAGCCAAGTACCGGGAGCTGGACAAGAAACTCCGATCCGAGA
>JBFYYH010000163.1:0-3570 GCA_041310125.1 Syntrophaceae bacterium
TCCTATCCTTTTTGATGGATTGAGACCTTGCAAAACTTCGCAATCAGATCCCGGATGCGCACATGGGGGCCATTTCGGGGAGAGAGGGGCGTTCTGCCCCCGCAGTGCAGCGCCCGCAAAGAGGACGGTCTGGGCGCCAGGCGCGAGCTTCGTCTTTCATCCTGGTTTGCCCTGACGGCGACGATCCTGCCGGGCGCCCTTCTCTGGACCGGGATCGCCCTTGCGGATGAAACCCTTCTCCGGGGACCCCGGAAGGCCATCCGGGCGGCCGCGGAGACCGCCGATTCCTCGGTTGGAAATACCGGCGCGCTGGAAAGCATCGCGGCGGCACCCGTCCGTTTCTATCAGCGATTCCTCGCCCCCCACTGGGGCAACCGCTGCGTACACCACCCCTCCTGCTCCCGCTACGCCCTCCTGGCGATCCGGAAGCACGGCACCGCGGTCGGGCTGGTGATGACCTTCGACCGGCTCCAGCACGAATCGAACGAGGCGCGATACTCCCCCCTGATCCGGATCGGGGGGGAAACAAAGGTTTACGACCCGCTGGAAAATAACGATTATTGGTGGTATAGAGCGGGACATCATGAGCCGGCGTCTCCTGAGGGCGAGAACACTGAAACCAACCCCTGACCGGGAAAGGAGGTTCCCATGAAAAGAACGCGATGGACGGCCTTTTTCTGCTCACTGGTTCTGCTGCTCTTCTGGGCAATGCCGGTGAGCGCCTTCGAGATCGGGGCCAGGGCTTACTACTGGTTCCCGGCATTCAAGACGAACATCCAGGTGGATGGCGGCAGCCTGGTCGGGACCGACCTCAACCTGAAGGATAATCTCGGCGTCGGCAACGAGGCTTTCCCTTCGATCGAGGTCTTCGGAGGGTTGGGGGATCACCACCTGAGCCTGACCTATACGCCGATCAGTTATTCGGGATCGACGACGCCCTCCGCGCCGATCAACTTCAACGGTCAGGTATTCGCGGCCGGCACCCCTGTGGAAACGGACCTGGATCTGAAGATGATCGATCTGGAATACCGCTACACCTTCCTGGACGTGGAAAACTTTCTTGCCGGCTTTTCTCTCGACGCGATCGGGAAGATCAAGTACATCGACGGCGAGGCGAAGCTCCGCTCCCCGGGGAAGGAGGCCAGCGACACGGTTCGGCTGCCCCTGCCGATGGTGGGGCTCGGCGCGCACCTCGGGATTCTGCTCGACATCCTCGAGGCGAGGGCGAGGGTGAGCGGAATCGGCTATTCGGACAATTACCTGATCGAGGCGATGGCCGATCTCTCCTGGACCCCCTTCCCCTTCCTCGACATCCATGGCGGCTACAAGGTCATCCGGATGCGGATCGACCGGAAGGACCTCTTCCTGGATTCACAGTTCACGGGGCCGTACGTGGCACTGACGGTGAGCTACTGACGGGAAAGGTTTTCCGTCCTCCAATAAGACTTTGCTGGTTGTTGCGGGATCGTCATGAGTGAAACAAAGGAAAACAGCACCAAGAAACCCCGGGTCGGAATCATCATGGGGGGCCTCTCCTCGGAGAAGGAGGTCTCCCTCGAGAGCGGCCGGAACATCTTCAGCAAGATCGACCGGCGGAAGTACGATCCTCTCGCCATCTTCATGGACCACCGGGCGGTCCTCTGGGAAATCCCCGTCAAACTGCTGATGCGCAACAGCACGAGCGACATCGAGGACGGCCTGGAGGAGGAGGCCAGACCTCTCCCCTACGAAGACCTGAAATCCCGCGTGGACATTGCCTTTCTCGGTCTCCACGGCAAGTACGGGGAGGACGGCTGCATGCAGGGCCTCCTCGAACTCCTCGGTGTCCCCTACACGGGCTCCGGCGTCCTCGCCTCGGCGATCGGGATGGACAAGTACGCCTGCCGGCGGATTCTGGAGATCTGCGGCATCGACGTTCCGAAGACGATCCCCATCCGCCTGCGGCAGTGGGAAAGGGAGCGGCCGACGGTGCTGGAGACCATCACCCGGGAAATCGGTTTCCCCTGCGTCGTCAAGCCCTGCCGGGAGGGGTGCAGCACCGGCGTGAAGAAGGTCGTCGCGGCGGAGGGGATCCCGGGCGCCGTGGAGAATGCCTTTCTCTGGGACGATGTGGTCCTCTGCGAGGAGTTCCTCTCCGGGATGGAGGTCACCTGCGGCGTACTGGGCGTGGATGCCCCGGAGGCGATGATCCCCTCGGAGACAATCCCTACCGACGATGTCCTCTCCCTCGAGGACAAATTCCTCTACGGCCAGGGGGAAAACAAGACCCCGGCCCGGCTCCCGGCGGAGCAGATCGAGAGGATCCGCGAAACGGCAATCGAAACATTCCGCGCCCTGAACCTGAAGGGTTACGCCCGGATCGACATGTTCGTCCGGAGCGACGGGCGGGTGGCGGTGCTGGAGCCCAACACGCTCCCCGGGATGACGCCCTCCACCGTCCTTTTTCACCAGGCAGCGGCCAGCGGGCTGACCCAGGCGAACCTGATCGACCGGATTATCCAGTCTGCGCTGGAGGTCCACATGAGCAAGAGAGGGCCCCTGTAAATGAACCGCGTCTCCGGCGCCTTCGACCGTCTCGGGCGGGCCGTCCTGGAAAACATCGAGGAGATGGGAAAGATCCTCCTCCTGTTCATTTCGGTCCTCGCCTGGATGTTCAGGCCCCCCCTCAAGCTCCGCAACATCTTCAAACAGATGGAGTTCGTCGGGGTCAAGTCGATCTTTGTCGTCGTCCTCACCGGGACCTTCACCGGAATGGTCATGGCCCTCCAGGGTTACTACGGTTTCCGGATGTTCAGCGCCGAGAGCCTGGTCGGCTCGACCGTCGCCCTCGGAATGACAAGAGAGCTGGGGCCGGTCCTCACGTCGTTGATGGTCACGGCCCGGGCGGGCTCTGCAATGGCGGCGGAGCTCGGAACGATGAGGGTTACCGAGCAGATCGACGCCCTCTACGTGATGGCGGCGAATCCCGTGAAGCACCTGATCGTGCCCCGGGTGATCGCCGGGGTCGTCATGCTGCCCCTCTTGACGGTCGTCGCCGATTTCGTGGGGATCGTCGGCGGATACTTTGTCGGCGTCCACGTCCTCGGCATCAACTCGGGGGTCTTCGTCAAGAACATCACGCGGATCGTGGACCTCGAGGACATCTACAACGGCCTCGTCAAGGCGGCCTGCTTCGGCCTGATCCTCAGCCTGATCGGCTGCTATAAGGGGTTCAACGCCCGCGGCGGGGCCGAGGGGGTCGGGCGGGCGACGACGGAAGCGGTGGTCCTGGCGTCGATCACGATCCTGGTCAGCGACTACTTCCTGACGGCGATCATGTTCTGAAGCCGCGGCCGGGCGGTACGGGAAGCGGAGAAATGGAAAAGGCGATGATTGAACTGGTCGATCTCCACAAATCCTTCGGGAAGCAGAAGGTCCTCGACGGCCTCGGCCTCCGGATCGAGGAGGGGAAGACCACCGTGATCATCGGGCGGAGCGGCGGCGGGAAAAGCGTCCTGCTGAAGCACATGATCGGTCTCCTCCGGCCGGACAGCGGCCAGGTCCTGGTCGAGGGCACGGACATCGCGAGGA
>JBFYYH010000164.1:0-11647 GCA_041310125.1 Syntrophaceae bacterium
GTCTCCTCCCCCGGTCAGGATGCCGATGGTCCCTTTCTTCCGTTTGACTTCAGCCATGGTATGCCTCACGGACTGCCTTGCAGCCTGGAAAAAGATTCCCGAACCTCCGTCCTGCGGGAGATCTACAGATCAGGCGGCACATTTGCAACAGGGATCTTGGCTTCCGGCCCCTCCCGATCACGGTAAAAGGAAGTTCTGCATCAGGTTAAGGGAAGAGGGCGTCTCCTGTCAAGGACGATCCTTCAGCCCCATGCCCCCCGGCACCCTTCGTGACGGGGCGACGGGTTGCCTCGGAAGGCGCGGCAAAGCCGGCTCCCGCGTCCGGGGCCGTCGGCTGTCCTTGATGCCCGGCGGGACAGGAAGAGCGCCGGGAAACGCTTCCCTCCGCATGGATTTGCTGGTATGATCCTTCCAGCCGGGAAGGGGGGAGACTTCCCGCTTTCCGAAAAAACGCAGGGGATCCGCCCCTGATGAGCGAGGAGGAACAGGATGGCCAACGAGCCGGGAAGCAAGGTGATCTACTCCATGATCGGGGTGAGCAGGTTCTACGACAAGAAACCGGTGTTGAAGGAGATCTACCTGTCGTACTTCTACGGTGCGAAGATCGGCGTCCTGGGCCTCAACGGTTCGGGAAAAAGCTCGCTCCTCCGGATCCTGGCGGGCGTGGACCAGGATTTCATCGGGAAGACGATCCTCTCCCCCGGCCACACGGTCGGTTTCCTGGAGCAGGAGCCGCGGCTCGATGAGACGAAGACGGTCCGGGAGATCGTGGAGCAGGGGGTCCAGGAGACCGTCGATCTTCTCAACGAATTCAATGAAATCAACGAGAAATTCGCCGAGCCGATGGACGACGCGGCGATGAACAAACTGCTCGACCGCCAGGCCGCGGTCCAGGAGAAGCTGGACCACCTGGAGGCCTGGGACCTCGATTCCCGTCTGGAGATGGCGATGGACGCCTTGCGCTGCCCGCCGGGCGAGACCCCGGTGAAGATCCTCTCCGGCGGCGAGAGGCGGCGGGTCGCCCTCTGCCGGCTCCTCCTGCAGAATCCGGACATCCTGCTCCTCGACGAGCCGACGAACCACCTCGACGCCGAGTCCGTCGCCTGGCTGGAGCACCACCTCCAGCGTTACGCCGGCACCGTCATCGCCGTCACCCACGACCGTTATTTCCTGGACAACGTCGCCGGCTGGATCCTCGAACTGGACCGGGGCGAGGGGATCCCCTGGAAGGGGAACTACTCCTCCTGGCTGGAACAGAAGCAGAACCGCCTCCGGCAGGAGGAGAAGTCCGAGACCGAACGGCAGAAGACCCTCCAGCGGGAACTGGAGTGGATCCGGATGTCCCCCAAGGGGCGCCACGCCAAGTCCAAGGCCCGGATCACCTCCTACGAGAATCTCCTCTCCCAGGAGACGGAGGCCCGCGCGAAGGAGCTGGAGATCTTCATCCCGCCCGGACCCCGTTTGGGGAAGCTTGTCATCGAGGCGGAGGGGGTGGGCAAGGGATACGGAGACCGCCTTCTCGTCGAGAAGATGTCCTTTTCCCTGCCCCCCGGGGGCATCGTCGGGGTCATCGGGCCGAACGGCGCGGGGAAGACGACCCTCTTCCGGATGATCACCGGCCAGGAGACCCCCGATTCGGGCGCGATCCGGATCGGGGAGACGGTGAAGCTCGCCTACGTGGACCAGAGCCGCGACGTCCTCGACCCGGAGAAGACGATCTGGGAGACGATCTCCGAGGGGCAGGACATCGTCCGGCTCGGGAACCGCGAGATCAACTCCCGGGCCTATGTCTCGCGCTTCAACTTCTCGGGAACCGACCAGCAGAAGAGGGTGGGGCAGATCTCCGGCGGCGAGCGGAACCGCGTCCACCTCGCCCGGATGCTCAAGGAGGGGGCGAACGTCCTGCTCCTCGACGAACCGACCAACGACCTCGACGTGAACACGATGCGCGCCCTGGAGGAGGGGCTGGAGAACTTCGCCGGTTGCGCGGTTGTCATCAGCCACGACCGCTGGTTCCTCGACCGGATCGCGACCCACATCCTGGCCTTCGAGGGGGAGAGCCAGGCCCTCTGGTTCGACGGGAACTACAGCGAATACGAGGCGGACCGGAAGGCCCGGCTCGGCGCCGCGGCCTCCCAGCCGCACCGGATCAAGTACCGACAACTGACAAGGGGTTGAGAGTCGTTATAAAGGGTGCGGCGCGATGATCCTCAAGGGATGCAGCTCCTTTTGCTCGGCCAAATCAGATCCCGTCTCCGACCCCAAAACAGTCAAGGCCCGCTGCCCAACCCGGAGAGCATCATGATACCCGATGAGTTTTTTTACCATGTATTTATCGGACTTCCCCGTCAGGGGCCCGGGTGCGCGGAAGCCACCCGGAAGGCATACTCCTGCATCCCCGCTCTTCCCGCAGATGCACGTATTCTCGATATCGGATGCGGCGCCGGGATCCAGACCCGGGAACTTGCCCGCCTCACCCGGGGGCAGATCACGGCTGTGGACAATTACCAGCCGTTCCTGGATATCCTCATGCGGCGGGCAAACGAGGACGGCACAGCCGAGATGATCGGCACGGTCTGCGCCTCCATGGACGCCCTCCCCTTTGAGCCGGGACAGTTCGATCTCATCTGGTCGGAAGGAGCGATCTTCATCATCGGTTTTGAGGCCGGACTCCGTGCATGGAAGCCGCTTGTAAAAAAGGGCGGGTATCTTGTCATATCCGATGCGGCCTGGTTCGAGCCAAATCCCCCGCAGGAACTGATGCAGTGGTGGGAGAAGGAGGGATATGTCCCCGCAACCGAGGACGAACTGAAAGCCCGGGTTAGGAACGCGGAGCTCTCCCTGGTTGACACCTTCCGGCTCCCCGAGGAGGGATGGTGGGAGAACTACTATGTCTTTATGCTGGCCCGGATTGGCGAGCTTAAAAAGACGCATGGAAACGATCCGGCCCGCGCCATCCTCCTGGACACCTTAAGAGAGGAAGCGGAGACCTACCGGAAGTTCAAGCGGTATTACGGGTACACTTTCTTCATTCTGCAGAACCGCTGAGGTGATGCCCGACAAGGGGTGGCCTGCCTTGCGCAGGCGGGACGGCTCCTTTCACCCGTTTTCTTGTCCCGCCCTTCGGCCGATGTAGAGGCAGGTGATGCCGAGGGTCAGGGAATGGCGCTCCACCTCCCGGAAGCCGGCCTCCTCCATCATTCCGCTGAAGGTGGTCGGCGCGGGGAAGTGGAGGATGGAGTCGACGAGGTAGAGGTAGGCGGCGGGGTTCCGGGAGAAGAGCCGCGCGATGCCGGGAAGGACGCGCCTCAGGTAGGGGGCGAAGGCCTTTTTCCAGAGGCGGTTCTGGGGGGCGTTCATCTCCAGGATATAGACGCGGCCGCCGGGGACGAGAACCCTGCCCATCTCCCGGAGGGCGCGGGGGCGGTCCGGCATGTTCCGGATGCCGAAGGCGACCGAAACGGCGTCGAAGGTCCGGTCGGGGAAAGGGAGCGAGAGGGCGTCCCCCTGGAGGAGGCGGATCCGTTCGGAAAGTCCGCGGCGGTCGATCTTCCGCGCCCCGAAGGCCAGCATCTCGCGGACGAGGTCGAGCCCCGTGATCCGGAGCGCGGGATGGCGGAGCGCGGCCTCGATCGCGAGGTCGGCCGTGCCGGTCGCGAGGTCGAGGAGGCGGAAGGTCCCGAAGAAGCGGAGCTTTCGGACGGCGAAGCGGCGCCAGGCCACATCGCGGCGGAGGCTGAGCACGCGGTTGAGGAAGTCGTACCGGCCGGTGATCGTGGAGAAGATCTCCCGGACCATCCCGATATGCTCGTCTCGGCCGATCCCCGTCACCGGCGGGTAGGGTTTGCGGTCGGGATCCGTTTTGGGGCTGTGGTTCATGAACCGTCCTGAGTTCGGTGCGTTTCGGGGGAGGCGCTGTTTCCGTGTCCGGAGAGGGAACTCCGAGGGAAGCCTCGTGGATCAGTCTTCCCCGGCGAAGATCCGGGCGTAGAGGGCATCGAATCCGTCCTTCCCCGAGGCGAGCATCAGGGTGAGCGGCATCGCCTCCCGCCCGAGGGCGACCATCCGCTCGGCCGTCTCCCGGATGTCCCACTGGGCGTGGCGATCGGCCCGGACGCGGGCGAGGTGGTAGAGCTCCCGCGCGCTCAGACGCATCGCGACGCGCCGCCGGTGGGCGTTGGTCAGCACATAGGAAGCCGACTCGGGCGCGGCCCGGCGGATTTTCTCCCAGGCCTCCTCCGTCCGGGCGCACACCTCCCGGAAGGGCTTTTCCATGCCGATCTCACAGATGGCGGGGGGTACCGTGACGCCGAGCGTCGGGTCGTAGTCCTGGACGGTGATCGTCGCCATCCGGTGGCGCTTCACCTGGGCGAAGCAGGTGGCGCTGATCGTCAGCTCGAAGGTCAGGCCGGCGTGCTCGAACGCCCGGGGGGCGGCGTCATGGGCCTTTATCCGCCGCAGCGCCGCTTGGAAGAGGGCCGCCTTTTCCTCTCGCCCCATCCCCGCGGCGGCCTCGATGCACCTTTCCATCGGGAGAAGCGACGCGCTGTGGAGGAGCGCCGCCGTGATCTTTTCGTCCGCCTGTGGTGTCGCTTCGATCAGCCGGACGAGGCCGGCGCCGGATTCTGCCTGGAGCCCTTTCCCCTCCGCGGCGCCCGGCAAAAATGCATTCATTTTCGACAGGATGTCAGCCGCCCGTTGCCGGAGCTCCTTTTTCGTCTCGCGGTCGTAGGCGGTGGGTTCGGTGTAGCGGACAAGGGACGGGGCGACGGCGTGGGTCGCGTCGTAGAGCCTCCGGCTGTACTCCCGCGCCTCGGCAAGCGGAGAGGCGGCCAACCGCCGGATCATCAGTTCGATGTTCCGGGCGTTGACGGTCATCCCGAGCTGTGTCTCCGTGGCCAGCGCCAGGATGTAGCGGGCGTCCTCCTTCGCCCATCCCTCGAGCAGCGAGCGGTTCGCCGGGTCGGAAGCGAGCTCCGGGTTGCGCCCGAAGACATGGGGGCGGAGCGCCTCGTAGAGTTCATGGTAGAAGCCGTTCTGCAGCCGGACGGTCTCCGCGAAGAGCGCCTCCAGGCCGGCGCGCTTCACCTCTTCGGGGATGACGAAATCGTCCTGGAAAAGGACGTAACGCTGGGACTTCTCCGTGTAGGAGGCCAGGCGGAACCGCTCGATCTCCTCGACGAGGAGGCGGGATACCCCGAGGACGTCGAGGTTGAAGACGGCGTGCTCGGCGATGGAACTGTGGCCCATCTCGAAGACGATCGTCCGGTTCGAGGCGCGGGCCTTCTCCACCTCGCCCCGGGCGATCCGGCGCAGCTCGTTGACCGGCCTCGGGTAGCGGCTGATCCGGGCGTAGGCGGCCGCTACCGTTTCCGGAGTCAGGTCCTGCCGCTCGGGATGCTCCGCCCGGACCTCCCGGATGATGTCGTGGTCGATGTTGTGTCCCGCCAGAATGACGTCCATCGTCTGCCCCCTGGGTTATCCCGTCTGTGGCGAGACCTTTGAAGCCCCTCTCTCATTGCGGGCCTGATCCGGAATCCAGGATTTGCCAAGCTGGAACGACCATTCAAAGCTCTCGCGGCATCGAGATTAACCGGAAGCCGCGAAAAAAGCAACCTGCACCCGCTGCCCACCGGAAAATGAGAAAACTCCGATTTGCCCTTGATCGTTCCGCCGGGGTAGACTATCATCCCTCAGGCGTAACGGGATTTGAGAACGGCGGTCTTGGAGGGCCGGCGGGGCATTGCGTGCGAAGGGAGAATCATGGGGCTTCTGAATCTTCTGTTCAAGGATCCGACGACCTTCGCCCTTCTGGCGGTCGCACTTCTCTATTCGATCATCGTCCATGAGCTGGCCCACGGCTGGGTCGCATACCGGATGGGGGATCCCACGGCCCGGAACCGGGGCCGCCTGACCCTCAACCCCCTGAAGCATCTCGATCCCGTCGGCACGGCGATGCTGTTCCTCGTCGGCTTCGGCTGGGCCAAACCGGTCCCGGTGAACCTCGGGTACGTCCGGAATGTCCGCATGGGGCTCCTTTTGGTCTCCTCGGCGGGGATTGTCGCCAACACAATCCTCGCCTTTCTGGCGATCCTGGCGCTGCGCCTGCTGTCCCCGGCGCCGTCCGAACCGGTCGCGATTTCCCTGAACTTCCTGGCGCGGATCAACATCATGCTCGCCTCGTTCAACCTGATCCCCATCCCCCCCCTCGACGGTTCGAAAATCCTGATGGGATTCCTGCCGGGGAAGGTCGCCTATGCGCTGTCCCGGCTGGAGCCCTTCGGCTTGTTCATCATCGTCGGGCTGCTGTATCTGGGGGTGCTGGACCCGGTCATCCGGTTTTTCCGCTGGGTGATCCTCTCCCTGATCGGTCTTTTCCTCGGCTGAGCGAGGGGGCTGTCGGCCCGGCCCGGTCCTCCCGTAAAGGGAGAAGAGCGGAGAAAGAAATGCTTGACACCCCATGCCCTTCCCCGTAAACTTTCACCCTGCAGAGTCACTGCGTTCCGCGATCGGGGCGTGCGGAACCGAAACTCCGTCCCGCGGAGCGGACGGTTTTCAGGACCGGCGGCCGTTGCGATGAAAGCCCGAATCCCCGTCGGCGTTTCGGACAGGGGTGGAGGCCGCAGCCGGGTTGCCGGCACGAATCCCCAGCCCTCGGAAGGAGTCCCCCATGAAAGCATTTGCCGACAAGCTGATCGATGTGCTGGAAACCCACAGCCGGGAAGTCGCGGAACAGTGGAGCCGCGCGGTGAGCGGGAATCCCAGGACCCCCGCCTTCCATTCCCTGGACCATGACCGGTACGTGCCCCACGCCCTCGGGTTTTATCAAAACATCCGGACCCTCTACTTCAGCCAGAAGCCCTACACGGAAGAGACGAAATATTTCCTGAATTTTGCCGGAGAGATGTATGAGGCGGGGGTGCCCCTCCACGAGCTCATCTATGCCCTCACGCTCATGCGCCGCCACATCTGGCTCTGCGCCGATTTCAATATCCTGTTCGTCACCACGCTGGAAATGCACCAGGCCGTGGAGAGCATCAACCGGACCATCCTCATGTTCGACCATGTGATCTACAGCGTCACCCAGCGCTATGGAGAGCTGGACAAGGCAAAAAAGGAATCCTGATCAGGCGAACGGGTTCCCGCGTTTGAATCGCTCCATTGATTTCTGGCGGCTGCATGGACGCTCTGCCGGCGAAACTGAACGCATTTCTGAAAAATCAGCAGGAGGCCATGCGCGAGGCGCTGCGGCGCCTGGTCCTGATCCCGAGCGGGACCCGCAACAAGGCGGGCGTGGACCGGGTCTGCCGTGAAATCTGGACGCTCCTCGAAGGGCTTCCCCTGGACCGGCGGATCCTCCCGCAGGACACTGTCGGGGACATGCTGATCGCCTCGGCGCCCGCGGAGGCGTCCCGGCCGCGGATCCTCCTGGCGGCGCATATGGATACGATCTTTCCCGAGGATTCCCCTTTCGTCGGGTGGCGCGAAGAAGGGCCGCATCTCCACGGTCCCGGCGTCATCGACATGAAAGGGGGGATCGTCGTCGGCCTCTTCGCCCTCCGGGCTCTTTCCAACCTCGTACTCCTGCAACCACTCCCCATTACCTGGATCTTCAATTCCGAAGAGGAGATCGGATCTCCCGTGTCCCGGACGCTCTTCCAGGCCGAGGCCCGCCGCAGCGCGATGGCGTTCGTCCTCGAGTGCGGGGGGATGAAGGGAGAGATCGCGACCGGTCGGAAGGGGCGTCTCGGGCTGAAGATCGCCGCCCGGGGGCTGGCGGGACATGCCGCCCGAGTCGTGGAGGGGAAGAAGAGCGCGATCCTGGACCTGGCGAAGGTGATCGTCGAACTGGAAGGGCTCAACGGGCAGTATCCCGGGGTTTCGGTCAATGTCGGACAGGCGGCTGGAGGCGTTGTTCCGAACAGCGTTCCCGAGGAGGCCTGGGCGGCGGTCGACATCCGCTCTCCGAGCCTCCGGGGCTTCGACTTTTTCCATTCCCGGCTGGACGACCTCCTGGAGCGGCGCAGGGCGGAGGGAATGGAGCTCCGCGTCGAGGGGACGGGAGAGGTCCCGGTCATGGAGGCGACGGAAGGCAACCGGGCCCTGTTCCGGGTGATCGCCGGCGAGGCTGAAAAACTGGGGATCCCGGCGGTGGAGGAGTTCCGCGCCGGGGCCTCGGACGCCAACGCCATTGCGGCGGCAGGAACGCCCGTGGTGGACGGACTTGGGCCGATCGGGGAGCATGACCACAGCGACCGGGAGTACCTGGTTGCGGAGAGCCTTCCGGCGCGGAGCGCCCTGTTGGCCCTCTCCCTGGTCGAGGCCTGGCGGCGCTGCGAGGCGGGCGATCTCTTCCGAAAAAGCAAGGCCGGTTGATCTTCCCTCCCCTTGCGGGGGCGGAGAGACCGTGCGGGAGAAGGGATGATCCTTCTCTTCCGGCCGGGATGGCGGGGAGAGGGGAAACGGAGGGAGAGGAGAAGGGGACGCTCCGGATGGAGGGGCGAACGGGAGGCATTCCGCCGGGGGAGAGAGGAACCGGGACTTTTCTTACGATGGAGGAATCGGGGTTTTCAAATCGGGAAAGGAGGGGCAAACATGGCAAGAAAGATCGTCATTCTGTTGAGCATCGTGATGTTCCTGGCTGCCGGCAGCGCGCTTGCAGCGGCGCCGAAGAAGGCGGAGGCGCCGGCGGTGAAAAAGGAGGGGGTGTCCACGGCCGCGCCGAAGAAGGGGGGGACGCTCGTCTACGGCCGGGGGGGCGACAGCGTCGGGCTGGACCCGGCCTATGAAACGGACGGCAATTCCTTCATGATCTGCGACAACATTCTGGAGGCGCTCGTCTTCTACAAGGACGAATCGACCGCCCTCGAGCCGGGACTTGCGACCTCGTGGGAGATCAGTCCCGACGGCCTGACCTACACCTTCAAGCTCCGCAAGGGGGTGAAGTTTCACGACGGGACGGCCTTCAACGCCGACGCGGTCGTCTTCTCCATCGGCCGGATGATGAAGAACCGCAACGTCAAATTCGCCGGCAAGGGGTGGGAGATCCCCAAGCAGGAGCGCCCGCCCGAGTACTGGGTCTCCATGGGGATGGACGACACGATCGATTCCATCGAGGCGGTGGACGACCAGACCGTGGTCTTCAAGCTCAAGAAGATCCAGGCGCCCTTCATCGCCAACATGGGGATGGACTTCGCGGACATCATCAGCCCCTCCGCCTTCATGAAGGACCCGAAGGCCTTCGTCCGCAATCCGGTCGGTACGGGCCCGTTCAAGTTCAGCAAGTGGGTGAAGGACGACCGGATCATCCTGGAGGCGAACAAGGACTACTGGGACAAGGCCAAGGGGCCCTACCTGGACAGGCTGATCTTCCGGGTGATTCCGGAGAATTCGGTCCGTTTCCTGGAGCTCAAGGCGGGCAACATCACCATGATGGATTTCCCCAATCCCGCCGATATCGAGATGGCGAGAAAGGATCCCAAGCTCCAGATCATCAGCCAGCCGGGGATGAACATCGGCTATCTGGGGTTCAACCACAAGAAGGAGCTCTGGAAGAATCTCAAGCTTCGCCTGGCCGTGGCCCATGCGATCAACCGCAAGGCGATCGTCGACAAGATCTACCAGGGGATGGGCGAGGTGGCCAAAAACGGCATCCCGCCGACGATGTGGGGCTACAACAAAGAGGTTCCCGGCTACGCCTATGACGTTGCGCTGGCCAAGAAGTATCTGGCCGAGGCGGGTTATCCCGACGGCAAGGGGCTTCCGGAGATCACCCTCTGGTCGATGCCGGTGGCCCGGCCTTACAACCCGGAAGGGCTGAAGGTCGGCGTTGCGATGATCGGCGACCTGGGGAAGATCGGCATGGTCGCCCGGATCGTCAGCTACGACTGGGGAACCTATCTGAAGCGCCAGCGGGAGCAGCCCCAGGACATGGACCTCTTCCAGCTCGGCTGGACGGGGGACAACGGCGATCCGGACAATTTCCTGGCCGTTCTGTTTGACGGCATGGAATCCCCCGCAGTCCGCACCCAGTGGCAAAACGAGGCCTTCCACAAGCTGATGGAGGAAGGGCGGACGACCGTGGACCAGGGCAAGCGCGCCGAGATATACAAGAAGGCGCAGCAGATTATGTACGACGAATGCCCGGTCCTTCCGATCGCCCATTCGATCGTAATTTCTCCGGAATTGAAGAAGGTCCGGAACTTCAAGCTCCATCCCACAAACTCGGTCCGGATGAAGAGCGTCTGGTTGCAGTAGGAGTCGATTCAGCATCGGTTCGGGGAGGAAACTTCGCCGGGGCACGGATCTTTTTTCGACCATGCACATCCTCGGTTCGCTGCCGGGAAAAAATTAGCTGCGCTTCGCTCCGCTGATTCTTCGAAGGAGCTTCGCTCTTTCTTCGAATTCGCGCCTCCGGCGCTTAGACAGTTTTCCCGGCGGCCGCTCCGCAAGGGGACATGGTGCCCGAAAAAATCTCCAATGTGCCCCTACCGAAGTTTCCTCCCTTCCGCAAGGTGATTAAAAGGCATGTAGTATGACCGGTTTCATCACAAGGCGGATCCTGGCGGTCATCCCGACCCTGCTTGGGGTGACCGTCGTCATCTTTTTGATGCTGGCGATTACCCCCGGCGATCCGGCGGAACTGCTCCTGGGCGAGCGGGCGACTCAGGAATCGCTGGACGCGATGCGGGAGTACCTCGGCCTCAAGGAACCCCTCCACGTCCAGTACGGCCTGTTTCTGAAGCGGGTCATGAAGTTCGACCTGGGGGAGACGATCTGGACCCGGGAGAAGGTCTCCACGGAGATCAAGGAGCGGTTCCCCGCGACCATTGAACTGGCCGTGGCCGCCATGCTCATCAGCAGTTTCTTCGGGATCATCCTCGGGCTGATTTCGGCGACCCGGCAGTACTCCTGGTTCGACTACGTCAGCATGGTGGGCTCCCTGGTCGGCGTCAGCATGCCCGTCTTCTGGCTGGCGCTGATCCTGATGCTTGTCTTCTCCCTGACCCTCGGCTGGTTCCCGATGTCCGGCCGCCTGGGGGTCGACACGGAGCTGAAGGTGATTACGAATTTTTATCTTCTCGATTCCATTCTCACCGGAAACTGGGGGGCCTTCCGGGACGCGCTGCGACACCTCGCCCTCCCCGCCGTCGCCTTGAGCACGATCCCGCTCGCGATCGTCGCCCGGATGACCCGTTCGTCCATGCTCGAGGTCTTTCGGCAGGATTACATCAAGACCGCCCGGGCGAAGGGGTTGAGCGAATTCAAGATCGTCATGAAGCACGCCCTCCGGAACGGCCTCATTCCCGTCATCACCGTTGTCGGCCTCCAGTTCGGGATCCTGATGGGCGGGGCGATCCTGACGGAGACGGTCTTCGCCTGGCCTGGAGTCGGCAAATGGCTCTTCGACGGGGTGGTAAAGCGGGACTACATGGTGATCCAGGGAGGGACGCTCCTGGTTGCGACCACCTTCGTTCTGGTCAATCTCGTGGTCGATTTGCTCTATGCGATCATCAACCCCCGGATCAGCGTGAGGTAGGCCATGGGCGGGACCGCATCCGCGAAAACGGGACTGTGGGCAAGGGTGAGTATGGGGACACCTTGCGGCAAGGTGTCCCCTGATCGGCATCCCTTCTTCGACCAGATC
>JBFYYH010000165.1:0-5596 GCA_041310125.1 Syntrophaceae bacterium
GCGGCGGATCCTGAAGAAGGTGGCCGCCAACGACATCAGCGATCTCGGCGACACGAGCACGCTGGCCGATCCCTCGGTGGTCACGGATCTTGTGAAGAACAGGCTATAGAGATATGGGGACACCATACTTATTTCGAGATTGAAAACCGGGGGAAACAGGGCCCGCGCCCTGTTTCCCCATCCGATTCCCCGGTCGCGGGGAGGCGAAACGCTGCGGAGATCTTCCGGAATCTCTAATCCGAGTAGGAGAAGAGGGGCTGGAGTTCGTCATCGGCATGCGGCTGAGTTTCTTGTCGGGCAATAGGCGGTCATGGACATTCTTTTGGATGAGCGCGCATTTCCGCCGGTCATGGATCCCATGACGGACGCGCGTTCGGGAAGGAGGAGAAGGTGAATATTGTTGCATGCGTGAAGCAGGTTCCGGACACGGAAGCCCAGATCAAGGTGAAGCCGGACGGCTCGGGGATCGAGGAGGGCGGGATCAAGTGGGTGATGAACCCCTACGACGAGTTCGGCGTCGAGGAGGCCCTGCGCCTGAAAGAGAAGAACGGCGGCGAGGTGACCATCGTCTCCGTCGGCCCGGCCCGGGCGATGGAAACGATCCGCACCGCCCTGGCGATGGGGGCGGACAAGGGGATCCACATCTGCGATCCGGCCCTGGACGGCGCGGACGCCTACGCGACGGCCTCGGCCCTCGCGGCGGCGATCAAGGCGGTCCCCTTCGATATCGTCTTCTGCGGCCAGCGGGCGATCGACGACGACTCCGCACAGGTGGGCTCCGTCCTGGCCGAGCTTCTGGGGATCCCCCAGATCACGGTGGTGACGAAGTTCGAGTTCACGGGCGCATCCGTCAAGGCGGTCCGGCCGATCGAAGGGGCCCAGCTCCTGATCGAGTCCCCCCTGCCCTGCCTGGTCACGGCCCAGAAGGGGCTCAACGAGCCGCGCTACGCGTCGCTCCCGGGCATCATGAAGGCCAAGAAGAAGCCGGTTGACGTGAAGGACGCCGCGGCGCTCGGCGTATCGGCCGCGTCCCATGCGAAGGTCGCGAAGTTCATTCCGCCCCCGGCGCGGGCCGCGGGCAAGATCATCTGCGCGGACGGCACCCCCGAGGGGAAGGCCGCCGAGCTGGCGAAGCTGCTCCGGGAAGAGGCGAAAGTCATCTAATGCAAATTTGCAATAAGCCCATGGACGGCGTTGCGCTTCCCCCTTCGTGGTGGAGTCGTACGGAATAGGACGCCTCACGCCTCAGGGGTCAAGTGCCTTGCCGGCGGTGCTTTTTGCGAAGCCGCTCATCAGGATTACTCGTGGATCGATGGAGGATACGGATATGGCAAAAGGGGTATGGATAGTGGCAGAACAGCGGGACGGCGCCTTCCGCAAGATCAGCTATGAACTGGCGAGCACGGCGCGGAAGCTCGCGGACCAGCTCGGAGAAGAGGTGTGCGCCGTCCTCTGCGGCGCGGGGATCGAAGGGATCGCCGGGCAGTTGGGGAAATACGGCGTGGACAAGGTGTACGTGGCGGATGACCCCGCCCTCGAACCCTACACGACGGACGCCCATGCGGCCGCGGTCGCCAAGGTGGTGAAGGAGAACGACCCGTCCATCCTGCTCATCGGCGCCTCGACCCAGGGGAAGGACCTCTCCGGCCGCCTGGTCGGGAAGCTGGCGACGGGACTGGCGACGGACTGCACGGACGTGAAGATCGCCGACGGGAAGCTGCTGGCGATCCGGCCGATGTACGCGGGCAAGTGTTTCGGGGAGATCACGATCTCCTCGTTTCCTCAGATGGCGACGCTCCGGCCGAACGTCTTTCCCGCGGTGGAAAACGCGAAGGCGGGAGAGGTTGTGAAGTTCGACCCCGCCCTCGATGCGGGACAGCTCAAGACGAAGGTCATCGAGGTTCAGAAGGACACGTCGGGCAAGGTGGACCTGACGGAGGCGAACTTCATCGTCTCCGGCGGACGCGGCATGAAGGGGCCGGAGGGATACGGCATCCTCGAGGAGCTGGCGGCCGTTCTCGGCGCCACGGTCGGCGCCTCCCGCGCGGCGGTGGACGCGGGCTGGAGGCCCCAGTCCGACCAGGTGGGGCAGACCGGAAAGGTCGTCTCCCCGAACCTCTACGTCGCCTGCGGCATCTCCGGCGCGATCCAGCACCTCGCCGGGATGAGCTCCTCCAAGGTGATCGTCGCGATCAACAAGGACCAGGAGGCCCCGATCTTCGCGAAGGCGGACTACGGGATCGTGGACGACCTCTTCAAGGTCGTTCCCGAGTTCACCAAGGAGTGCAAGAAGCTGCTCGCGTAAATCATCAGGAAAATCAGGAAAATCGGGATAGACCCCTATCCCCATGGGGGGCGGGGTCTGTCCCCGCAGCTCCATGGAAGAATCCCAACGGCGAGAGCGATCCATTCCGTCGTTCCCGTGCGAGCGCAGGTCATTGAGTTCTTCGATCCGATCGGTGCCTGCCGTATTTCGCCTCCGCGAAAGCGGGGGAGAAGGGATGGCCCTATCATCGGGATGCAGAGAGTCGGCTCCCGGTCAAAATGATAAGCTCTTGTAAAATAACAGGAATAATAGGGCGCTGTCCCTATTTATTTCCTATTTATTTTGACGTCGGAGGGGTTATGGAACACGTCGCATTCTCGGTCGGAAACGAAGGGCGGCAGGTCTACTGGAACGCCGAATCCTTTGGCCTCCTTTTCTATCCCCTGGCCGTCGTCGCCATGGCGATCTTCGCCTACGGCGTCTACCGGCGCTGGCGGCTCTGGGTCGCCCTGGGCAAGCCGGAGATCCGGACGGACCGGATCAGGGAGCGCATCGTTTCGCTCCTGATGAACGCCCTGGTCCAGGGAAAGACCTTCCGGGATCTCTACCCGGGGATCATGCACGGGCTGATCTTTTTCGGCTTCGTGGTCCTCTTCATCGGGACGGCGCTGATCGCCAAGGAGACCTACATCACCGGTCCCATCCTGGGGTGGACCTTCCTCCGGGGGACCTTCTACCTGGTTTTCTCCTTCCTGATGGACCTCTTCGGCTTGTTTGTCCTGGTCGGCGTCGTGATGGCGATCGACCGGCGCTACATCCAGAAGCCCGACCGCCTCGGGTACAAGGGAAAACCGGACAGCGAACCCGACGACGCGATCGTCCTGCTGCTTCTGGGCGGGATCATCGTGACGGGGTTCGTCATCGAGGCGCTCCGGATCCACGTGACCCATCCGCCCTGGGAGGTGTGGTCCTTCGTCGGCTGGGCCCTGGCGCAGGCCTTTACCGGGGTCGGGGCCGATACGGCCAGGACCCTCCACAAGGTCTCCTGGTGGACCCATGTCGCGCTCTCCCTGGGCTTCATCGCCTACATCCCCTACTCGCGGCTGGTCCACATCCTGACGACCTCGGCGAACCACTTCATGGTCTCCCTCCAGCCGGCCGGATACATCGAGCCGATCCGCGACTTCGAGACGGCGGAGTCCTTCGGCGTGGGGAAGCTCGAGGAGTTCACGAAGAAGCAGATCTTCGACTCCGACGCCTGCACCCGCTGCGGGCGCTGCCAGGACGGATGCCCGGCCTACCTTTCCGGGAAGCCCCTCTCGCCGAAGAAGCTGATCCAGGACCTCAAGACCTTCTGGCTGGAGCAGGCGCCGGCGGCCGTCGCCGCAGCGAGGGAGGCGCGCTGCGCCCCGGCCCCGGTCGAAGGGGAGGGGAAAGCCGCAAAGGAATGCGCCCTCTGCAAGGCCCTCGAACGGGTGGACGGGATCGTCGACGCGGTGGTGAAGGGGACCCAGCCGGGCGCGGAGGCGCCGGCGGAAAAGGCGCTGGTCGGCGAGGGGATCGATCTCCACGAGCTGTGGGCCTGCACGAACTGCCTCTACTGCCAGGAGCACTGCTCCGCCTCGATCGAGCACGTCCCCAAGATCGTCCAGATGCGGCAGTACAAAGTCCTCACCGAGGCCGACTTCGCGCCGGAGCTCCAGCTCACCTTCCGGAACATCGACAACAACTCCAACCCCTGGGGGATCGGCTCCCATCTCCGGGCGGACTGGGCCAAGGATCTCGGGATCCCGACGCTGGCGGAGAATCCGGACGTGGAGTACCTCTTCTACGTCGGCTGCTCCGGGTCGTTCGACGACCGCGGGAAGAAGGTTTCCATCGCCTTCGCGAAGATCTTGAAGGCGGCCGGGGTGAGCTTCGGGATCCTCGGCACGGAGGAGGGGTGCTGCGGCGACTCCCTGAAGCGGGGCGGGAACGAGTACAGCTTCCAGGCGCTGGCCCAGGCGAACATCGAGACGATGAAGGGCTACAACGTCAAGAAGATCATCTGCACCTGCCCCCACGGCTACAACGCCCTGAAGACGGATTACCCCCAGCTCGGCGGTGAGTTCGAGGTCTACCACCACACGGAGATCCTCGCGGAGCTGATCGCGAAGGGAAAAATTGCACTCAAAAAGCCCGTCGAGGGACTATTCACCTACCACGACTCCTGCTTCCTGGGCCGCTACAACGGGATCTACGACCAACCGCGGCGCATCCTCAAGGCCGTTCCCGGGATGAGGCTCAAGGAGATGGAGCGGACGCTGGACAAGAGCTTCTGCTGCGGCGCGGGCGGCGCCCGGATGTGGATGGAGGAGGACATCGGCGAGCGGATCAACAACATGCGGACCGACCAGGCGATCGCCACGGGGGCGGAGAAGATCGCCGTGGGCTGCCCCTTCTGCCTGACGATGTTGAGCGACGGGATCAAGGACCGCAACCAGGTGGAGCGCATGGCCGCCCTCGACATCGCGGAGATCGTCTGGAAGGCGATGGACCTCGAACAGGAGGTCGCAGCGGCCCCCGTCTGCGCGCCGCCGTCCGATCTCTAAAATACCGGGCAAGCTTCGCGGCTCTCCCCCGGTTCCTGTCTATACGGACTGGGCCTTTGCCCGGGCACATTGGAGATTTTTCGGGGCACCCTGCCGTCTTGAGCGGAGCGCCCGCCGGAAAACATGTCTGAGCGCCGTAATGCGTGAGTTGGTTTTCCGGCAGCGCAGCGAGGACGCGCAGGGTAGAAAAATGTCCAGCGATCCGGCAAAGACCCCAGCCCGATAAAAGATTGAGAAATAGGGTCGCTCCGCCTATTTTCTGTTTGGCAAAATCCTTGCGGTTGTGTAAAATGCAGTACCTTTTCCAAGATTCTCCTGTGCGTTGCCAACGCGTGTGCGTTTTCCGTTTTTTTTCAAAGGGGGAGTTCCAGCAGAACAGATCCATCAAAAAAAGAAGGGAGAGTGGACGAACATGGCTGAGACAAGGTACATGGAAAAACTGTGGCTGAAGTCCTACGAGAAGGGCGTACCGGAGTTCATCCAGTACGAGGAGATCTGCCTGCCGGACGTCCTGGACCGGTCGGCGAAGCAGTTCCCCGAGAAGACGGCCCTGATTTTCCAGGGGACGACCGTCACCTTCGCGCAGCTCAAGGAGATGGTGGACCGCTTTGCCGCATGCCTGGCCGACTTCGGGGTGAAGAAGGGGGACGCCGTGGCGCTTCTCCTGCCGAACGTGATCCCCTGCGTCGCCGCCTATTATGCGGTCCTGAAGGTCGGGGCGATCACCGTGATGAACAAC
>JBFYYH010000166.1:0-3548 GCA_041310125.1 Syntrophaceae bacterium
GCGCTGCTGATCCAGGTCAGCCTCGGCGCCATCTACATCTACAGCGTCTTCAAGCCCGGTCTCAAGGTCCGTTTTCCCGACTGGAGCAACACGGACCTCGCGCTTCCGTCGATGCTGGTCCTCCTCTTCTTCGGCCTGGCCACCATCTTCGCCGGGCGCATCCAGGACCGGATCGGTCCGCGGTACGTGGCGATGACGGGCGCCGTCCTGCTCGGGCTGGGGCTGCTTCTGGCCTCCTACTCGACCAACCTCTTCCTCTTCACCCTGGGGTTCGGGGTGATCGGCGGCCTCGGGATCGGCACGGCCTACGTCTGCCCCATCGCCACCTGCGTGAAGTGGTTTCCCGACAAGCGGGGCCTCATCTCGGGACTGGCCGTCGCCGGATTCGGCGGCGGAGGGCTCGTCTTCGCCCCGGTGGCCAAAGCGCTGATCCTCTCGGTCGGCGTGATGAACACCTTTTTGTACCTGGGCCTGATCTTCTTCATCGTCGTGATGGTCGGCGCCCAGTTCATGATCAACCCCCCCGCCGGCTACTGCCCCCCGGGCTGGACGCCGCCGGCGGCCGCCGCAAACGGCCCCGGGTGCGCCTTCGGCGCAGACTACACCTGGCAGGAGATGATCCGGACGTCCCGATTCTGGCTCCTCTGGATCACCTACTTCGCCGGGTGCTCCGCGGGCTTTCTGATCATCATGAACACGGTGAACATCTGGCAGTCCTTCTCCATCCTGGACCTTGCGCCGCGGTTCCCCACGATCCCCAATGACGCCTACCTGCGCATTCTCACCCAGGGAACGACGGCCGTGATGGCGATCTCGGTGATGAACGCGCTGGGACGGATCCTCTGGGGCAAGATCTCCGACAGCATCGGCCGGAAGAACACCCTCTACCTCATGTTCCTCTACAGCGGCGTCGTCATGCTGGCGCTCAACTGGTTCACCTCCTTCCCGCTCTTCCTCTTCGGCGTGATGTCGGTGGGTTTCTGTTTCGGGGGTTTCCTGGGGGTGTACCCCGCCGTCACGGCGGACTATTTCGGAACGAAGAACATGGGGGTGAACTACGGCTGCATGTTCATGGCCTATGGCATGGCCGGTCTCTTCGGCCCCTGGATCGCCCCGAAGCTGATGAAGGTGGTTCAGGAGGTTCCCTTCGAGACGCTCGCGGCGGGGGTGATTTCCGTGAAGAGCTACTCGGCGGGAAACTACATCGCCTCTTTCGTGATCGCGGGGGCGATGTGCCTGGTGTCGATCCTCCTCGTCCGGATCGTCCGGCCGCCGGCGGCAAAATAGGCAGGAGGCAAAAGCCTGAGATTTGAATGCAAACCGGGGGCCTTGCAGGACGCGAGGCCCCCGGATGCCTGCAGTCCCTGGCGACAGGCGCCGGGGTGCGCCGCCGGCTTTCCCGATTCGAGGAGTCCCCGGGGAAATCCCCTCCGCGGCGTCCTCGTGGAACGCGGGATCAGAGCTTCTTCAGACGCCCCTCAAGCACCCGCCTTGACATCTTCAGATAGCCCGCCGTCTTCGTCCGGTTCCCCCCGTGCTTCTCCAGGGCGAGACCGATGATCCTCCGGTTGAAGGCCTCCAGATCCAGCTCCCCTTCGGGAAGAACGAAATCCGCGTCCCCGGGCAAAATCCCTTTTCCCGGGGGTTCCGGAACGGAGGCGCGCTCCCCGACGAAGTCAAGCTCCCGCTCGTCGATCACCCCCCAGGGCCTCATCAGGACAAGCCGCTCCATGGCGTTCTTGAGCTGCCGGACATTGCCCGGCCAGGGAAACGCAAGCAGGAACTGCTCCGCCTTCGGCGTGAACCCTCCGAAGACCTGCCCCCGGCGCCGTGAGGCCCTTTCCGCAAAGCGAATCGCCAGGGGAAGGATATCCGCCCGCCGCTCGCGAAGCGGGGGGATGACAATATGCCCCATGTTCACCCGGTAGAAGAGGTCCAGACGGAAGCGCCTCTCCGCCACCTCGGCCGTCAGGTCCTTGTTGGTCGCCGAGATGATCCGGATATCGACGGGGATCTCGCGGATTCCGCCGAGGCGGTAGAGCTTCTTCTCCTCGAGCACCCGGAGGAGTTTCACCTGGACGGGCTGGGGCATCTCCCCGATCTCGTCGAGAAAGAGCGTCCCGCCGTTGGCCGCCTCGATCTTCCCCTTCTGCCCGCGGGCGGTGGCCCCCGTGTAGGCCCCCGGCTCGTGCCCGAAGAGTTCCCCCTCGAAGAGCTCCTGGCTGACTGCCCCGCAGTTGATCGCCACGAAGGGAAGCAGGGCGCTGTCGGTGCCGCAGAAATGGATATAGCGGGCGATCAGCTCCTTCCCCGTTCCGCTCTCCCCCTCGATCAGCACGGGAATCTGACGGTCCGTGCCGTACTTCTCCGCCTGGTCGATCACCTGGTGCATCGCCTCGGAATAGACGCAAAGCCCCCCGAGACCGATCTCCTCCAGGTAGGCTTCCCGGAGTTTCTGGATCTCCCCGCGTACCGCCTCCGTCTCGATGTGGATCCGCTCGTTGAATTCCTCCTTGAGCCTGCGGTAGTTGTCCCGCAGGGTGATATAGGCCGCCGCACGTTCGATGATGATCGCCAGCTCCCGGACGTCGATCGGCTTCTGGAGGTAGTCGAAGGCCCCGTATTTCAGGGCGCGCACGGCGCTGGTCGTATCCCCGTGACCGGTCACGACGATGACGTCCACGGGCGACTGCTGGATCACCTTGATCCGCCGGAGCAGCTCCAGGCCGTCGATTTCCGGCATTCGGATATCCGTGATCACGAGGTCGAACGGCTGGGAGTAAAACTCCTTGAGCCCTTCCATCCCCTCGCTCGCGCAAACCACCGCGTGACCCAGCTTTTCCAGGAAGCGGGAGAGGCTGTTGCGCACATCCGCCTCGTCGTCGATCAAGAGGATCTTCAAGACAAACCTCCGCTGGCCTCCGCGGTGATCCGGAATGTGGCGCCGCCGCCGGGATTGTTGCGGGCCTCGATCCGGCCGCCGAACTTGCTGACGATGGACTGACTGATGCTCAGTCCCAATCCCGTCCCTTTTCCCACCCCCTTGGTGGTGAAGAAAGGTTCGAAAATCTTCCCGATCAGCGGTTCCGGGATGCCGACGCCGTTGTCGCTCACCTCGATCCGGACCAGGCCGTCCCGGCCCTCTGTCCGGATTCCCAGAACCTTGAAATCCCGGGTGGACTCGTCGAGCGCCTGCCGCGCATTCACGACCAGGTTCATCAGCACCTGCTCCAGTTCGTTGAGGTTCGCCCGAAGGGGGGGCAGCTCCGGATCCAAATCCTTTTCCACGCGGATCCCGTGGGCCTCGATCTGCCGGCCGATGATGGAGAAGACATTCCCGATCGCCTCGTTGGCGTTCACGTTTTCCACCGCCTGGCCGCCGTCCTCCCGCGAAAAGTTGCGGACGCTCTGGATCACCTTGTCCATCCGCATCACCTGCCGGGAGATCAGTTCCATGCTTTCGTAGAGTTCTTCGGGGTCGAGCGGCCAACCTTCATCCCGGCCGAAGAGCAGTCCCTCCGTGACGACCCGGATCGTATTGAGCGGCT
>JBFYYH010000167.1:0-4792 GCA_041310125.1 Syntrophaceae bacterium
GTTGCGCCCGATGCCCGCACCAGGGCGGCGATGGAATGGGCGTTGATGTCTCGGATCTGCCCCGGCTGAGGGACCGCGGTCACGGGAACGATCTCGTCCCCCGTGGAGAGAATCGCCGCCCGGGGCCGGCGATAAACCGGAACTTCCATGATGCCGAGGCCCGCCAGCAGACCGATATCCTGGGGTAGCAGGCGATGGCCGGCGGGGATCACCACTTCGCCGCGCGCCGCGTCCTCCGCCCGGTCCAGGATGTTTTCCCCCGCGGTGACCGGCCGGGTCACTTCGATGGCGCCCCCGTCGACGACAGACGCGTACTCGACCATCACCACGGCGTCCGCCCCCTGCGGCAGGAATCCCCCCGTCGGGATCGAGGCCGCCTGGTTCGGGCCGACGGCAACGGCGGGAATCTGCCCCATGGCGACGGCGCCCGCAACATTTAGAAAGGCGGGAAGGGTGTCCGACGCGCCGAAGGTGTCCGCGGCGCGGACGGCGTAACCGTCCATCGTCGAGCGGGGCAGGGGGGGGAGGTCTTCCGGCGAGACGATATCCGCACCGCAAACCCGGTGAAGGGCCTCGTCGAGGCCCGTTTCTTCCAGGTTGAGGCGTTTAAAGCCGGCCAGGGCCGCAAACACCTGGTCCGGCGTGGCGACCTTAAAGAATTCGGCCATCGCATTCCTCGTTCCGGTCCGTCGGCAGGCAACACCCCGCCAACACCGAAACTCCTACGACAGAAAGCGCCGGCTGTCAAGCGATCGAAAGGGGGAAGCTCTCCACCCTTTGCTCGTTCATCCCTAATCTACACCAATCATCACGTTGGATGCCTTTATGATGGCGTACACCTCTTTACCGGGTGCCAAACCCAGACTGTCCGCTGAAGATTTTGTAATGATGGAGACGATCTCGGAACCACCGGGCAACTCAAGGACGACCTCTGTATTCACGGCTCCCGGATGAACTGCCTTGATTTTTCCCTTAATGATGTTGCGGGCACTGATCTTCATGGGGCACCTCCTTATGAATGGTTAGTATTTGGAAGAATAAGTAAATTAAAGTAAGAATAATATCAAATAATTCTTGACAACCCTTTTCAGAATGTCTACTTTACCGCCGCCTGAACGCCCGGAGGAGGATGCCATGCCGGAAGAGATGATGAACACCAAAGAGGTAGCCCGCTACCTGGACATCCACGAGAAGCAGGTCTACACCCTGATCAAGACGAAGAAGATCCCGGCGTCGCGGGTGACGGGCAAGTGGCTATTCCCCAAAAGCGTGATCGACGGGTGGATCGAGAGCAACGCCCGTTCGGGTCTCGAACATGCCCGCCAGAAGAGCGAACGGATCGCCGGCGCGCTGCTTGCCTCCGGCAGCAACGACCCGGTTCTGGACATCCTCCAGACCTGCCTCCGGAAGGCCCATTCCGAGCTCTACGTCTTTTCTGCCAACACGGGGAGCATGGAGGGGCTTGCCGCCCTGGAGAATGGTTTTACCGACATCGCCTGGTCCCACCTGCTTGACCCCGAAACGGGGGAGTACAACATCCCTTACCTGGAGCGGGTTGCGCCCAGCGTCAAGGCCGTGGTCGTCAACCTCTTCTACCGGGAGCTGGGGTTCGTCATCACCCGGGGCAATCCCCTGGGCATCAACCGCTTCGAGGACCTGGCCCGCCAGGAGGTCCGCTTCATCAATCGCCAGGCCGGTTCGGGAACGCGGCTGCTTCTGGACCATCATCTGGGGAAGGCCGGGATCCCCGCCGAGCGGATCAGCGGTTACGACCGGGAGGTCTTCACCCACATCGAAGTGGGGCTGGCCATCCTCTCCGGCGAAGCCGACACGGGGATTGCCACGGCGGCCGTTTCGACGCTCCTCGGCCTCGATTTCGTCCCCATCACCCGGGAGCGGTTCGACATGATCTGCGACCAGTCGGTCTTTTTCCAGAAGGGGGTCCAGGCGTTGATGGAGGTGCTCAACGGCGAGATCTTCCGCAAGCGGGTCGAAAGACTCCAAAGCTACGACTTCCGGAGCGCCGGCCGAATCCTCTACGCCAAGCCGTAGCTTTTAGGCTATGGAGCGGCTGGGCTGCCGACGCAACTGGGTCCCAGATCGTAGAGCCTGGAGGTTACGGATTGGCTTATGCGTCCGGCGAAATGGCAACTGTACGGGACGACGGCAAGGCGGGAAAGGCACATCTCGGTTTGAGAATGGGATCTGAAAGGAGTATGCGATGAAAGGGTTTACAAAAAAGGGGTTGATGGTGGTGGCGATCGCCTTGGTGTTCCTCCTGGGCATGGCATGGCCCGTCTTTGCGGCCGCGCCGGCGCAGAAAAACCTGATCCTGGCGACCACGACGAGCACCCAGGACTCGGGGTTGTTGGACGTCCTGGTCCCTCTGTTTGAAAAGAAGACGGGGTATTTCGTAAAGACGATCGCCGTCGGCTCCGGCCAGGCGATGGCGATGGGGCAGAAGGGCGAGGCGGACGTCATGCTCGTCCATTCGCCTGCCGCGGAAAAGACGTTCATGGCGGACGGGTTCGGCGTCGAGCGGATGATCGTGATGCACAACGACTTCGTCGTCATCGGGCCCACTGCCGACCCGGCCGCGATCAAGGGAGGGAAATCCACGCCCGAGGCCTTCAAGAAGATCGCCGCCACTGGCGCCCTTTTCCTTTCCAGGGCGGATAAGTCTGGGACCCACGCCAAGGAAATGACGGTCTGGAAAGCGGCCGGGATCAACCCGTCCGGGCAGAAGTGGTACCAGGAGACGGGCCTCGGGATGGGGCAGACCCTGAACGTGGCGGCCGAAAAAAGGGGCTACACCCTGACGGACCGGGGCACTTACCTTGCCTTGCAGAAGAACCTGGCTGGCCTGCCCATCCTGGTGGAGGGGGACGCGATCCTCCTGAACGTCTACCATGTCATCGGCGTCAACCCGCTGAAGTGGCCGAAGGTAAACGCCGCCGGGGCGAAGGCCTTCTCCGACTTCATGGTCTCCGCCGAGGTCCAGGGGGTCATCAAGACCTTCGGCGTGGACAAGTATGGCGCCCCCCTCTTCTTCCCCGACGCGGGCAAGAAGGAGGACGAACTCGGCAAATAAAGGTAGCGGTACGCTTTCCGGCACTGATTAAAGAAAATAGGAAGGGCGACGGTTTTCGCTGTCTCTGAGGCTGGCCGCCGAAGATGACGACCCGGACGCCGCAGGGCGGGAGGTTCTCGCGACCCGCGAAGGTGTCCAATCTTTCGGGGGTGGAGCAAAGGGATGGAACTGATTTGGGATGGGATCAAACAGGCGCTGGTCCTGCTTTTTACGCTGGACCGGGAGGTCTTGGGGATTACGTTCCTGTCGCTCCGGATCTCCGGAACGGCGACGCTGATCAGCCTCTTCATCGGGATCTCCGTCGGGACGGCCGTAGCGCTGACCCGCTTTCCCGGCCGGCAGTTCGTCGTGAGCCTGATCAACACGGGGATGGGTCTGCCGCCCGTCGTTGTGGGCCTCTTCGTGACGATCTTCCTCTGGCGCAACGGTCCGCTCGGCTTTCTCGACATCCTCTATACCCCGACGGCAATTATCCTCGCTCAGGCCGTCATCGCCACCCCGATCGTCACCGGGATCACCCTGGCGGCGATCCAGCATCTGCCGGCGAACCTCCGCCTCCAGATCCTCGCCCTGGGCGCCACGCGCATCCAGATGATCTGGCTCCTGGTCAAGGAGGCGCGCCTGCCGCTCCTGGCGGCGGTGATGGCCGGTTTCGGCGGCGTTATCTCCGAGGTGGGCGCCTCGATTATGGTCGGCGGCAACATCAAGGGCTACTCCCGGGTCCTGACGACGGCCACGGTCATGGAGACGGGCCGGGGGAATTTCGATATCGCCATCGCCCTCTCGGTTATCCTGCTGCTCCTGGCGTTTCTGGTGAACGTGATCCTGACTCGGATCCAGCAGCGGGAGCGGCCCCGATGAAGCCCGATGCCCTTTCGGAGAACCGAATGCGGTTGGATGTTTTGGCAAGGGGCGGCGACGGTCCTGGATTCGTCCCCAATCCGGCAAGGGAGCCGGCTTCAATCTCGCACGGGACCAAGCCGGAGACTCTGCTCCTGGTCGAAGAGCTGCTGGTCCGTCGGGGTGGGGTGACGGTTCTCGACATCCCCGCCTTGGACGTATTTGGCGGACAGGTTCTGGCCCTGATCGGGCCCAACGGGGCGGGAAAGTCGACGCTCCTGCTGACCCTGGCGGGCCTGCTGAAACCCGCCCGGGGGAGCCTCACCTTCGGGGGAGCGCGGATCGCAGACGGCGGCTCCGCCTACCGCCGCCGGGTCGCCATGGTTTTCCAGGAGCCGCTGCTCCTCGACGCGACGGTCTTCGAGAACGTCGCTGCGGGGCTCCGGATCCGCAGCGCGGGCCGGGGGGAGATCGTCCGGCGGGTGCCGGGGGCCCTGGAGCGGTTCGGGATCGACCACCTGGCGAAGCGCTCGGCCCGCAAACTCTCCGGCGGGGAGGCGCAGCGGACGAGCCTGGCCCGGGCGTTCGTGACGGAGCCGGAGATCGTCTTTCTCGATGAGCCATTCTCGTCTCTCGACCCGCCGACGCGGGAGGCCCTGACGGGCGATCTGGAGAGGATCCTCCGGGAGACCCAGACCACGGCCGTCCTTTCCACCCACGACCAGACGGAGGCCCTCCGGCTGGCAGACCGGATCGCCGTCGTCCACGGCGGCCGGATTGCCCAGATCGGCCCCGTGGCCGAGGTGATGAACCGGCCGGCGGAAGAGTTCGTCGCCAACTTCGTAGGGGTGGAAACGGTCC
>JBFYYH010000168.1:0-3348 GCA_041310125.1 Syntrophaceae bacterium
CGAGGGGTGGACGGCCAGGATGGTTTTCGATGTCTGAGACGCGTCTGCGGAAAATCGACGACTGGCGGTGGGAGATCCCGCGGGAGGGGGGGATGCGCGTCCCGGGGCTTCTCTACGCGAGCGAGAGGCTCCTCAGGGGGATGGGGGCCGACGAGGGGCCGAAGCAGGTCGCGAACGTCGCCCACCTGCCGGGGATCGTGAAGGCGTCGCTCGCGATGCCGGACATGCACTGGGGGTACGGCTTTCCGATCGGCGGCGTCGCGGCCTTCGAGATGGACGAGGGGGTCGTCTCCCCGGGCGGCGTCGGCTATGACATCAACTGCGGTTGCCGCCTGGTGACCACCCGCCTCCGCCACGAGGAGATCCGCGACCGTCTTCCGGCGCTGGTCGCGGCCCTCTTCCGGCACATCCCCTCCGGCGTCGGCTCCCGGGGTCCCCTGAAGCTCTCTGTTGGAGAGCAGAGGAAGGTCCTCATCGAGGGGTCGGCCTGGGCGGTTCGGCAGGGGTACGGTACGGAGGCGGACCTGGAGGCGACGGAGGACAGGGGGGCGATGGCCGGCGCCGACCCGGAAAAGGTGAGCGATCGGGCCCTGGAGCGGGGAAAGGACCAGCTCGGCACGCTCGGATCGGGGAACCATTTCCTGGAGATCGAAGTGGTCGAGGAGATCTGCGATTCCGCGGCCGCAGCGGCCTTCGGCCTCGAAAAGGGACAGATCTGCGTCCTGATCCACAGCGGCTCCCGTGGCCTCGGGTACCAGGTCTGCGACGAGTTCCTGGCGCGGATGGTCAAGGGAATCGGGGAGATCGGCGTGGCTTTGCCGGACCGGCAGCTCGCCTGCGCCCGCCTCTCTTCGCAGCGGGGCCGGGACTACCTGGCCGCGATGGCCTGTGCGGCGAACTACGCCTGGGCGAACCGCCAGCTCCTGATGCACCGGACGCGGGAGACCTTCGAAAAGGCTCTCGGGATGAGCCCCCGCGAACTGGGGATGAGGCTCCTCTACGACGTCTGCCACAACATCGCGAAGATCGAGAGGCTGCCCGTCGAGGGGAAGGAGGTCCGCCTCTGTGTCCACCGGAAGGGGGCGACCCGGGCCTACCCCCCGGGCCATCCCGATCTGCCGCCGGCCTACCGGAAGACGGGACAGCCGGTCCTCATCCCGGGAGACATGGGGACCGGATCCTACGTGATGGCGGGAACCGAGCGGGCCTTCACGGAGACCTTCGGGAGCACCTGCCACGGCGCGGGGAGAGTGATGAGCCGCACACAGGCGGTGAAGGCGGGCCGGGGGCGGTCGATCCCGCGCGAAATGGCGGCCCGCGGCGTGATCGTGATGGCCTCCGGGCGGGGGACCCTGATGGAGGAGATGCCCGAGGCCTACAAGGACCTCGACGAGGTCGTCGAGGTTGTCCACCGGGCCGGCATCTCCCGGAAGGTGGCGCGGCTCAGCGCCGTCGGTTGCATCAAGGGCTGACTACAGGGAGTAAATCTTGCTCCCCGGCAGGACGGTCAGGCCGCTTTTCAGGAGGGCCGCGATCGCCGTGTCCGGGTCGTCGAAGCGGAAGATGATCACGGCGTTCTGACCGCTCTTCTCCACGAAGGCGTACAGGTACTCGACGTTGATCCCGTGCTGCGAGAGGACCGCGAGGATGCCGTGAAGGCCGCCCGGGCGGTCCGGGACCTCGACGGCGACGACGGTGGTCCGGCTGACCCGGAAGCCGTTCTCCTTCAGGACGCGGCTCGCCGCCTCGACATCGTTGACGATCAGGCGGAGGATGCCGAAATCGGTGGTGTCCGCCAGCGACAGGGTCCGGATGTTGATCCCGGCATCCTTCAGGATTCGGGACACCTCCTCCAGACCGCCCGGTTTGTTCTCCAGGAATATCGAGATCTGCTCCACCTTCATCGCTCAACCCCCCTTGCTTGTTGACCCCTCCCGTCGTTCCGAAAGGGCGATCATCTTTAGCGGCCTCCCGTGCAGGGCGCCTAGAAAACATCCCCAGCAATTCTCACCGTGCCGTCTCACAGGGACGAAGCCCCGGGACGGTCACCGCCGTCTGCAGGTTCAGATCTTACGCCGGTCCTGGACGCGGCTCGCCTTCCCCTCAAAGCGCTGGAGGGATTTGGGCTCCACCAGCTTCACCTTGGCGGAGACCCCCAGGTAGTCCTTGATGTCCTTGACGATCCGCCTCTCCATGTTCTGGAGGACCTTCACCTCGTCGGCATTGGAGAAGAGCCGGTCGCTGACCTCCACCTGCACCTCGAGCGTGTCGAGGTTGCCGGCCCGGTCGACGATGAGCTGGTAGTGGGGCTCCACCCCCTCGATCCCCACGAGGACCGCCTCGATCTGGGAGGGGAAGACGTTGACCCCCCGGATGATCAGCATGTCGTCGCTGCGGCCCATGACCCGGTCCATCCGGGAGAGCGTCCGGCCGCACCGGCAGGGCTCCGGCATCAGGCGCGAGATGTCCCGGGTCCGGTAGCGGATGAGGGGAAAGGCCTCCTTGGTGATCGTCGTGAAAACGAGCTCCCCCTCTTCGCCGGGGGGGAGCACCTCCCCGGTGTCCGGGTGGATCGTCTCGACGAGGAAATGGTCTTCGAAGACGTGCATCCCCTGGCGTCCCTCCAGGCATTCCATGGAGACGCCCGGGCCCATGATCTCGGAGAGGCCGTAAATATTGAGTGCGGTGATCCCCAGGGTGGTTTCGATCTCCTGGCGCATCTTCTCGCTCCAGGGCTCGGCGCCGAAGATCCCGGTCCGGAGCCGGAGGGCCTTCATGTCGATCCCCATCGCGCTCCCCTCCTCCGCGAGGTTCAGGGCGTAGGAGGGGGTGCAGCAGATTGCCGTCGGGCCGAAGTCCTGGAGGATCATGATCTGCCGCTTCGTGTTGCCGCCGGAGATGGGGATGACGCTGGCCCCCATCCTTTCGGCCCCGTAGTGGACCCCCAGCCCCCCGGTGAAAAGGCCGTAGCCGTAGGCGTTGTGGATGATGTCGTTTTTGGTCAGCCCCGCGGCAACGAGGCAGCGCGCCATCAGCTCCGACCAGTTGTCGATGTCCCGCTGGGTGTAGCCGACGACGGTCGAACGCCCGGTCGTTCCGGAGGAGGCGTGCAGGCGCACGACGCTGCTCATTGGCACCGCGAACAGGCCGAAGGGGTAGTTGTCCCGAAGATCCTGCTTCGAGGTGAAGGGGAACCGCCGGAGATCGTCGAGCGTGCGGATGTCGTCCGGCTGGACGCCGGCCTGGTCGAAGGTCCTCCGGTAAAAGCCCACGGTGTGGTACACCCGCTGAACGACCTGCTTGACCCTTTTGAGCTGCAGGGCCTCGAGGGCCTCGCGCGGCAGTGTC
>JBFYYH010000169.1:0-3826 GCA_041310125.1 Syntrophaceae bacterium
TTCTGGCAACGGACACGGCAGAGGGGCTCACCCTCCTCGGCTTCGACCGCCCGCCCGTCGCCGGCGCCAAGGTCCGCTGAACATAAAAAACGCGTCCTTCTTGCGAATCCTTTCATCGGGCGAAGGGTTTCGCAAAGGGGCGCATTGGAGATTTTTCGGGGCACCCTGCCGCCGCAGCGGAGTGCCCGCCGGAAAACATGTCTGAGCGCCGTCGGCGCGAGTAGGTTTTCCGGCAACGGAGCGAGGACGCGCAGGGTCGAAAAATGTCCAGCGACCCGGCGAAGCCCCTCGCCCGATCTTTCCTTTATAGCCCGGCCGGGGGCGGCAGCGGGACGTCCACGGGCGTCACGAAGCGATTCACCGCCTCCATCGTGTTCCCCACGTTGAGCTTCCCGAACAGCAGCGCGAACTGCGCCTCCAGCTCGGCGCCGATCGCCTCGCGGACGGGAATCGGCAGATCCCAGAAATCCCTCTTGAAGGGGCCGATCCCCTTCTTGCGGGTCTTGTAGTAGAACTGCTCCTCCGTGTCCCCCTCCTTCCGCTCGGACGCCGCTTCCTTCTTCAGGTAGCCGTAAACCTGCTCGCGGAGCGCGGCCGGGAAGCTCGGGCTGTCGTAGATGATGTTCTGGAAGCCCGTCGCCAGGTGGACCTCCGCCGTTCCCGTCGCGGGGAAGCGGTCGAAGGCCTCTTCCGGAAGCGTGGAGGCGCCGTGCTGCACCGCGCCGGCCAGGCCGTACTCCTTGCGCGCGGCGGCGGAGAGCTTCTCCAGGGTGTCGAAATCGAGCTTGACCTTCGCGACGGTCCCGTCGGCCAGGGGAACCCCGCCGTGGGTCGTCCCGGTCTGGACGCTGATCTTGCTGATCCCCTTGAGGTCCGCCCCGCCCTGCTCCAGGGTTTCCCGGTACCCCTCCATGAAGGCGTGGAGCTCCTCCACGGTGCTGTTCTTCCCGCCGACCTCGCCGATCTCGCCCCCGACCGAGATGCAGATCCCGGCCGGCTCCAGGTCGCGGATCATCGTCGTGAGCTCGGCGGCCAGGCTGTAGTTGAGCCGCTGCTGCTGCTTTACCGTCGCCTCCGCGAGATCCACGAGGGTCGAGGTGTCGATGTCGATGTTGTAGAAGCCCGCCTCGATCGCCTCCCAGATCAGGTTCTTGACCGCCTTCACCTCCCCCTCCGGATCCTTGGCGTACTTCTTCGCGCCGACCTGGAAGTGGTCGCCCTGGAGGAAAAGGGGGCCGCGGTATCCGGTCCGGATCGCCGCGGCCATCACGGCGCAGGTGTACTCCTCGGGCCGCTGGCGGGTGTAGTCGATCTCCGACCGGGCGATCTCGAAGATCACCGCCCCCGCGCCGGCCGCGAGCGCCGCCCGGAAGACCGCGCAGGAGGTGTCGAAGGTGAGCGCCCGGACGTTGATCGCGGGCACCGTGAAGCCCTTGACCTCCCCGCGGCCCATCGCCTCGTAGAGCCCCTGGATCGAGGCGGCGTGGATGCCGGAGGCCGCGGCGGCCCTCCGGATCAGCCAGCGGGCGGCCCCCCTCGTCTCCTCCGATGCGGAAAAAACCGCCGTCCGGATCAGCTCCTCGATCAGCGTCTCCCGGAGGCGCTTCGCGTCCAGAACCCGGACGTCCCCGCCTTCCACCGCCAGAACCCCCTCCGCCGCCTTCTTCAGACCCTCCGTCGTCTCGCAGATCATCGCATCACCTCTCTCCGGTTCTTCCCCGGGAAGTCTTGTTTCAATCCGAGCGGATCGTTCGGAATCCAAGGGGAAAGGCCTCTCCGCCGGCCCCCGTTCATCCGCCGGCCGCCAGAAATTCCATCGCCTTTTCCACCTCGAACCGGCTCCCGATATAGATCGGACAGCGCTGCTCCAGATCCTCCACCCGGATGGAGAGGATGTCCTCCTTCCCGTCCGTCGCGACCCCGCCCGCCTGCTCGATGCTGTAGGCCAGAGGCGTCAGCACGAAGTGGATCCGGAGCTTGCCGCGGGGGATCTTCTTCCGGGCGGGGTAGGTGAAGAGCCCGCCCCGCTTGATCAGGACCTGGTTGATGTCCGGCACGAATCCGCCGCTGTAGCGGAGCTTGTACCCCTCCGCTTCGAGGTATTCGAGGTACTTCAGGTGCCCGTCCGTGCAGTCCTTCCGGAGCCCTCCGGGGCTGTAGATGGAGCCCTTCTCCTTGAGCCGGATGTTCTCCTCGGAAAGGACGTACTCCCCCTCGCGGTTGAGGACGAATTCGTGGGTCCCCTTCCCGGCGGAGTAGACCATCGTGATGAGCGGACCGTAGGTGATGTAGAGGGCCGCCACCATGGAATCGCGCCCGCGCGCGAAGACCGACTCCTTGTGGATCCCGATGATCGTCCCGATGGCGAGGTTGGTGTCGACCAGGGAGGAGCCGTCCAGCGGGTCCGCCGTGACGAAGTACCTCTCCCGCCCCTTGCCCAAAAGGACGACGGCGTCCTGCTCCTCCGAGGCGTACTCCCGGACGAAGCCGGAGTGCAGAAGCTGGTTCTTGAGGATTTCGTCGGCGCTCCGGTCCAGCGAAAGCTGATCCTCGCCGTAGAGGTTCTTGAACCCGGCGAGTTTCCGGTTTGACTCGTGGATCTTGGCCGAGATGTATTTCCCCGTCACCGCGATCTGCCAGATGAGCCGGCGCAGCTCGTCCTCGACGTCGGCCATCCACATCTGCCGCCGAAGATCGACGACAAACTTGGTGTAATCCGATATCCCATCTCCCATCGTCCGTTTCCTCCCTGTGATAGAGCGTTGAAAAGGATCTTTGGCGGGGCATCCTGTATGGATGTCTATTATTAGGAAATCTTCCCCAAAAAAGCAACCCCCATTTTCGACAAGCGAAAGTGGGGGCTGCTCCCGTCTCCCTTCCAGAAACGCTAAAATTATTTATACTTTCGTCCGGATGATGATCAAAGGGCTCTTAATCGACTTGGTGAGCTTCCAGGAACATCGCCTTCTCCAGGGAATTGAAGAAGGTTTGAAGGCCTATCGGTTGTCGCCGAACGCAACAAGGATGCAGCGGCCGTCCGCAATGACGTTGATGTTGCTCCTGCGGCAGGCCGCAACAGCCTCCTCGCTTTCAGAGCCCGGCTGCATCCAGATGTTGCGAATGTTCTTGCGTGCGGCCATTTCCACAACCTCCTCCGTTATCCTTGGAGGGGTGATGACCGAAATGCTCTCCACCTCCGGCGGCAGATCGAGGACGCTGGGCACACAAGGAATCTCCTCGATTTCCTTCTCCTTCGGATTGACGGGAACAGCCTTGAGCCCCTTTCGAATGTACGCCTTGAGCACCTTGTGCCCATATTTTTTGGGGTCCGCCGATGCCCCGACCACGCCGAAGGCCTCCGATCTCAAAAAGATGTCAATCTGCTCCTGCTTCTCCATAGAACCTCCTCAAACATATACGGACCCGAGTATCCATCGGTCCGGAAAACGGATTAATCAGAGACAACTTGTTCAAAAGCTTTTGTACTTTTCTTTATCATTTTCAATGACTGGCTATAGTACCTGGAGATATAACACGCATAGACAATATCGATTATTAGGAGATCCGGTATTCGAGAAATCATTGAATTGTGATCATAGATGGATGGCTGACTTGAAGTAAAGAATTATTCTGTCAAGAGCAAATTTTTGATAATTAATTATCGAAACGGACGCGCTCCCCTGTCCGTGCAAGAGACGTTCAACGATGGTCATCTGCGGGACGCGAATGCGGAGATCGAGGGGATTTCCCCCGGATTTCCCGCGAAAGTTTAACGACTTCCGGGGGAAAGGCCCAAAAGCACGGGAAGAAAGGAATCGAATTTCGC
>JBFYYH010000170.1:0-6429 GCA_041310125.1 Syntrophaceae bacterium
TTTCAAAGCCAATTACCAGCTCCATTTTCCCGTACATTTCAAATACGGCTGTTCTTCCACCCGAGATGTCCTCTGGGTCGTTTCTGCGAGCTGTCAAGCGGCGAGCCGCAATGTTCCCATGCCCGTGATCTGGCTGGGTTACATGGCGGGTGGTCCTAACACTAAAATGTACTTCTATGAGTCTGCCGCATGGTTGCTGGCTGCCACGGCTTCCGGCGCCCCGTCGGTTCAGACGCCCCACTCGGCCAAGGCGGTCAAGATCGACGCTTTCACCCCGATGGAGTGCCAGTTCGGGGTGGATATGGCCAAGGCCGCGGCTCGTTGTGATCGGAAACAGGCCAATGATTTGGTAAAGAAGCTTCTCGAAAAGTATGAGTCCCAGATCGACAACGCCCCGTCGGGAGATCGCTATCAGGATTGCTACGAAGTGATCACCGGCCGACCATCCACGGCGTATGTGCGGTTGGTCAAAGAGGTGAAGGAAGATCTGTCCCGTATAGGTATATCACCTGTGTAGAGAGGGAGGACTGGAGGATGGACAAGAGTCAGGTTTTGGAGAAATTGGCGGCGGTGGTCGTTGACGGGACCGAAGAGGAAGCGAAGGCGGTGGCTCAGACCGTGGTCACAGAGAAGATAGACCCGTTGGAAGCCATTGAACAAGGCTTGTCCAAGGGAATGGCAACCATCGGTGCGAAATTTGAGAGCGGCGAGGCCTACCTCCCGGAATTGCTCATGGCGGCCGCCAGTTTCAATGCGGCGATGGCTGTTCTGAAACCGGAAATCGAGGCGCAGAAGAAGCAAGTCGTTAAGATGGGGAAAGTCCTGATCGGTACCGTCAAGGGTGACGTCCATACGATTGGCAAGGACATTGTGGCCTCCCTGCTGGATACCAGCGGCTTCGAAGTCGTGGATATGGGCGTGGACAATCCCTCCCTGAACATTATCCAGGAAGCGGGGAAAGTTCAGGCCGATGTGATCGCACTGTCTTCCCTGATGACCACAACAATGCCTGGCCAGAAGGAGGTCATCGATACGCTGAAAGAGATGGGCATCCGTGAGAAATATTTTGTGATCATTGGCGGTGGACCCGTGAATCGGGAATGGGCTGAGCGGATCGGTGCCGACGGCTACGGCAAGTCTGCAATTGATGCCGTATCGCTGGTGAAAGGTTTGATGGCCAGCAAGAGAGGGGTTTAGCGGTCGAAATCGATTATCGCTTTCTGATTTTCGGGAGCGCCCGGCGCACTCTGCTTAAAGCTCAACGTTGCCCAACGGAGGTTTCCGCGTGCGTGCGGGTTTCCTCCGTTATTGACGTTTACGGAGGAATCGATATCCGAGGTTTACGCGCGCGTGCGGGTTTCCTCCTGATAGGGGGGATCCTCTGTCCGGTGACGGATGATCGCTGTGCCTCGTCCATGAAGGCCCGAATGAGTCTGGAAATATATTTGTCCTTGTGATGGATGATATAGAATCTCCTGGAGATCCTGGATCCTCGGAGTTGAACCGACCGTATGACGCCGCTCTCCAACTCCCTGCTGGCGACGGCTGCGGAGATGATGGTCATCCCCAAACCCGAGGAAACCGCCCGTTTGATAGCCTCGTTCTCCCCCAACTCCATGACGATATTCGGTGAAATCTCGGCTCGGGAAAGGATCTCCTCGGTGATCTCCCGAACGCCGGAGCCCCTCTCGCTCATGATGAAAGGCTCTCCTCGAAGTTCCGCGGGATCGATGTCACGGCAGGATGCAAAGGGGTGGTTCGGTGGGACAATCAAGACCAGCTCCTCTTCCCAGAGGGGGATGACCGCGATGTTTGAATGGACGACGGTCCGACCGATTAATCCCAGATCGCTCCGGAAGGAGAGGATGTCTTCCACCACGGTCTGGGTGTAGCCAACGTTCATCCGGATTTCGATTCCCGGGTGTTTCTTCCGGAAGAGATCGAGGATGTCCGGAAGGTAGTACGCCCCGAGGGTGTTGCTTGCACTGATTCGAATCTCACCGGTCTTCAGGCCCTTGATCTCCTCAATGACACTGTCTGCCTCCTTTGCGAGATTGAAGATCCGTTCCGCATAGGACAGCAGGACTTCTCCGGGGTGGGTCAGTTCTATATTCCGTCCAGAGCGATCGAAAAGCTTGAGTCCATACGATTCCTCCAAGAGTTTGACTTGGTTGCTGACCGACGGTTGGCTCAAAAAAAGTGCTTCTGCGGCTTGGGAAAAGCTTTTGCGCTTTGCGACATGGTAGAAGACCCAAAGCTGATTAAATTGCATCGTTTCCACCCTGATTGGAAGAGCGGTACGTCACGGTGA
This sequence comes from Syntrophaceae bacterium, assembly GCA_041310125.1. Taxonomy (GTDB): domain Bacteria; phylum Desulfobacterota; class Syntrophia; order Syntrophales; family UBA5619; genus JAKAFS01. Next base: position 2,312 of record JBFYYH010000170.1, read on the forward strand.
ATTGCTTCAATTATAATGTACCGAGGAAGCGCTGAAAAATGGATGAATGAAATTCGAACCTCTCAATGGTTCTTGTCCCGCCCTGTCGTTTGGGGCTCCTCATCCGGTTTCATATAGCTTTATCCTATAGGATTCATTTGAATAATCAATTTGATCTCCTGTACCGTATTCGTCTATCAGAAGCAACGTCTTTTCTGAAGGCGTTGCGTTGGGGAGAGTCTGCATTCGGACCTGAATTCAGGACGAAAGCGGGCCTGTTCGATCCATTCAAGGGAAAGGGAGGAGAAGAATGAAGGTTTTTTGTCTTGGCGGAGCCGGGAAGATCTGCAGGGAATCGGTGTTGGATCTCGTGCAGTTTTCCGATTTTGAACGGATTACCATCGGGGATTATGACGAGAAGGCGGGGCAGGAGGTCGTCGCCTGGCTCGACGATCCCCGCGTCGATTTCCGGAAGGTGAACATCCGGGACAGGGCCGGGGCGGTCGCGATCATGAAGGGGTACGACATCGTCATGGACGGCACGACGATCACCCTGAACGGTCTCTCCACCGCCTGCATCGCTGAAGCCGGCTGTCACGGGATCAACCTCAACGGATTCGGGGAGGAATACCCCTTCGATCCCCTCTTCAGGGAGCACGGAAGGACCCATATCCCCGGCTTCGGGATGACGCCGGGGACGACCGACATGATGGCGAAATACGCGATCGACCGCCTCGATACGGTCGATACGGTCCGGATCAGCCACGGCGCATTCCGCCCGATCGCCTTTTCGGCCTCGATCACCGAGACGACCAGTTACGAATACGACCCGAAGCTTCCGGGACGGGTGGTCTGCGAGAATGGAGAGTTCATCCAGGTGCCGCCGTTCGCGAGGCCGCTGGACGTGGAGCTGCCGGGGCCGTACGGGACGCATCCCCAGTACATCATCCCCCATTCGGAGACCAGGACAGTGGCCGCCTATCTGGCGGAGCAGGGGAAGCAGGCGCGCCTGATCGAGGTGCGCGGAACCTGGCCGCCGAAGAACATGCAGCTCGTCCGGGCGCTCTACGACTGGGGGATCCTCCGGAACGACCCGATCCAAATCGCAGGGGTCGAGGTCGGGATCATGGACGCAGTTTCTGCCTACCTGATGCAGTATCCGGTCGGGCAGGAGACAGACCTCTACGGCTACGCCCTGCACATCGATGTGACCGGGACGAAAGACGGGGAAAAACTCCGCTATCTGCTGACCCACACCCATCCGGCCTCCGACGGGCCCGTTCCGGGCTGGGAAAGGCTGCGGGCCTATACGCGCTGCGTGGGCATCCCGATGGCGATCGCGACGCAGATCATTGCTTCCGGGCGGGTAGAGCGGACGGGCGTGGTCATGCCGGAGTTCGCCTTCGATCCGGAAGAGTTCTTCCGGGAGTTGGAGAAACGGCAGATCTTCATCCACGTCCGGGTCAACCCCCTCTAGCGTTTCAAAACGGATGAGCCCTGGATCCCGGTCGCGGGAGGAAATCCCGCTCGGGATCCAGGATGTGCAGCCGTAACGCCGGGATGGCGGAAGAGCCGCCGGACGGGTTCCTGGGTCTTCTCGGGCCGATCGCATCCGATTATTCCGCGGGAGAATCGGCAGTTTTCCCATCCCCATAACTGAGGATTATGAATGATATAATTATTATTAGTTTGACTTGTATATCCTAAGATATACAACTTCCACCGTTATCTGGTGCCGTCTATCGGCAGCGCCATCGCACGCAGGGTCTCTTCTGATCGATCTTTGACAGACCACCGTTATTCTGTTATGAATCACATCATCGATCCGTACACGATAAGGGATTACCATGGTCAATGAATCAGCCGGAAGTGAAAGGGGGTGACTAGAGAGGAAGGGACTCGTTTCTGAAAATGATTCATTCAATTTCATCAAATTGGAGGAAAATCATGAAAAGAAAATGCATCTTGATCGCCGTAGCGGCCATCTGCGCGGTTTTTTTCGCCGGCAGCGCCATGGCCCAGACCATCAACGCCTACATGGGGACTTCTCCGGAAAACAATGTCAAGATCGTCCAGTTCATTAAAGCGAAGACGGGGATCACCGTCAACCAGACCTTCCAGTCTTTCGGTGAAATCGAGGCTCGTGTAAAGGCTGAGGCCCCGAACTTCAACGCAGACATCATCGTCGGTTGCGGTTCGCCTCTCGCCTTTATGGCTAAAGTGAACGGCTGGTCCGTTCCCTATGTCTCCCCCGCATGGAAGGGTGTTCCGGAAGTGTTTGTGGATCCCAAGGGCGACTGGTACAACTTCTCCAACTTTTCCTTCGTTCTGGTCGGGAACAAGGACCGTCTTGCCAAGGCCGGATACAGCATGCCCACGAGCTGGAAGGACCTGCTCGATCCGAAGTGGAAGGGCGAGATCGTCATGCCGTCGCCGCTCAGCTCCGGGACCGCGCACCAGATGCGGTTTACCTTCCTTGCCCTCTATGGGGAGGACGCCGGGTGGAAGTACCTCGGGGATCTCGACAAGAACATCCACCACTACACCCGGAGCGGCAACGCCCCCACCGACCTCGTCGGCCGCGGGGAGTTCATGCTGGGCCTCACCTCCGATGAGAACGTCAAGAAGCGCATCGACGACGGCTATCCGCTGATCTGGACCATCCCCCAGGAGGGGACCGGCTATGACGGAACCTTCGCAGTGATCCTCAAGGGGACCAAGAACCTCGACGCCTGCAAGAAGGTGATCGATGTCCTCGGCACCCAGGAGTTCAGCCAGATCATGTCCGGAATCGGTTACGTGGCGCCGCGCCCGGCACCGAACGCCCTCTACGGCACCAGCCTACCCAAATACATCAAACTGGACTTGGGCCAAGCGGCGGCGGACCGTCCGAAGAACAACGACATCTGGAAGCAGAAGTTCAGAACCGATTTCAAGTAGCATCGGTCGACCACCCGGGGTTCATGGAGGGGAAAGATGGCCACAGCGGAACTGTCCGTAAAGCTTCAATCCAGCAGCGGAAGCAGGGTCAAGGATTTTCTGAACGCGAACCTGATCCATATCCTGGCTGCTTTTCTTTTCCTGCTGCTTGCCTTCTTTCTCCTCTACCCCATCCTCGCGGTCTTCATCAAAAGCTTCAAGGGGCCGGAGGGGTTCACACTGAAATACTACGCGGAATTCTTCAGCAAGAATTACTACTACCAGTCGCTCTACAACACGCTGCTTTTGGGAGTGATCAATACCGCGGTCTGTCTTGTGATCGGGTTCTGCCTCGCCTACATGACCACCCGCGGCCCCTGGCTGCTCCGAAAACCGTTAAAGATCATCTCGCTGGTGCCCCTGATCGCTCCGCCCTACCTGTTCGCCCTGTCGCTGATCATCCTCTTCGGCCGGAACGGCCTCGTCACCCGGGGGCTCGATCTGCAATGGGAGCTTTACGGTTTCGGCGGCGTCGTCATCTCCCAGTGCCTGGCCTTCATCCCGCTCGCCTTCCTGATGATCGAAAGCACGCTGATGTCGCTCAACCCGAACCTGGAGGAGAGCGCCTATGACATGGGGGCATCGGAGGCGACGATCCTCCGGACGATCACCATTCCGCTTCTGGCCCCGGGACTTCTCAAGGCGGCGCTGCTGATCTTCGTGATGACGATCGCGGAATTCGGGAACGCCGCCATTCTCGGCGGGCGGACCCCCTTCCTGGCGCCGGACACCTACACGATGATCACCGGGGAGTCCGACTTCAACATGGGGAGCGTGCTCTCCGTCGTCCTGATCGCCCCCTGCATCCTCATCTTCTTCATCCACAACTACCTGCTGGAGGGAAAGAAGTTCACCACGATCGGGGGGAAGCCGGTCGCCTCGGAGCCGAGGAAGATCACCCCCATGATCAAGGTCCCCTTCGTAATCATCACCGCGGTCGCGGCCGGGGCGATCTTCATCTGCTTCGCCGTCGTCTTCGCGGCCTCCTTCTACAAAATCCTCGGGGTCACGGACCGGTTCGTCCTCGACAATTACCTGGATTTTACCTCCAACCAATCGATCTACAACAGCATTCGCGTGAGCTTGGTCGCCGCGACGATCGGCGCGCTCATCGGTGTCCTGCTGGCCTACGTGATCGTCCGGGGAAAGTTCTTCGGCCG
>JBFYYH010000171.1:0-3847 GCA_041310125.1 Syntrophaceae bacterium
TCGATGAAGGGCTGTTGGTTTCTCCGGCTCTGGCGGTGGAGGGAGCGGGCCACCAGTTCCTTCCCCGTCCCGTTTTCCCCCATGATCAGGATCCAGGCGTTGGTCGGCGCCACGATGCCGATCATCTCCTTGAGCTCCTGGATCGATCCGCTCGTCCCGGTCAGTTCGTATTCATGGCTGACCTTCTGCTTGAGGAGGAGATTCTCCTCCTCAAGGCGGGCAAGTTCCAGGGCATGGTTGACCGAGAGGATCACCTTTTCGAGCGAGAGGGGTTTTTCGATGAAATCGAACGCCCCGAGTTTGGTCGCCTTCACCGCCGTCTCGATGGTGCCGTGTCCCGACATCATGATGACCGGGATCTGGGGATGGCCCGCCTTGACGGCCTTGAGGACCTCGATCCCATCCATCCCCGGGAGCCAGATGTCCAGAAGGACCAGACTGGGTATCTCCTCCTCCACGATCCGCAGGGCTTCTTCTCCGCTCCCGGCGCTCACCGCCTCATACCCCTCGTCGGTCAGGATCCCCTCCAGGGTCTGGCAGATGCTCTCTTCGTCGTCGACGATCAGAATGGTCTTGTTCATCGGCTTGCTTTCGCTGTTCCGTTCTTCCCGGCGGCCACGGGAGTGAAGTTCATGCCTGTTCCGTATCAGGAACGGGCAGTTCAAAGGCCACGACGGTCCCCGTCGGTACGTTGTCCGTGACGGTCACCCGGCCGTGGTGGTCGGCAATGATCGAACCGACGATCGCCAGCCCCAGGCCCGTTCCCGTCCGTTTTGTGGAAAAATAAGGTTCGAACATTTTTATCTTATAATCGGCCGGAATGCCACAACCGTTGTCGGACACCTCCACAACCGCCTTCTTCCCCGCCCGGTCGAAAAAAGTGCGGATCCCGATCCGCCCGTTCCCCGCTCCAACCGCCGCCACGGCGTTGTCCAGCAGGTTGACCATCACCCGCCGGATCTGCTCCGGATCGATCATCAGCTTCGGGATGTCATCGCCCGGCCCCCAATCGAATGCGACCTCCTTGTGGGCATCCTGAAAGAGGGTTACGGAATCGCGGATCACCTCGTTCAAGTCATGAAGTGCAGGGTTCGTCACCGGGAGGCGCGCATAGCGGGAAAACTCGTTTACGAGCTTCTTCAAGACATCGACCTGGGTGATGATCGTCTGGGTGCATTCCCGGAAAACGCTTCCATCCTCGCCCAGCCGGTCTCCGTATTTCCTTTGGAGTCTCTGGGCGGAGAGCTGCACCGGGGTAAGGGGATTCTTGATCTCGTGGGCCATCCGCCGCGCCACCTCCCGCCAGGCCGCCGCCCGCTCGGCCCGCTGCAGCTGAGTCAGGTCCTCGAACACGACCGCCATTCCCATATCGTTTCCTTCCTCGTCATGGATCATCGTGACCGTCACGAGAAGGGTCATCGCCCGGTCCCGGAGAAGCAGGTCGATCTGTTTTTCGATGAATCCCTCCCCGCGTTCCCCCATTTCCCGGAGGACCTCCTCCACCAGCACCCGATGCTCGGGGATGAGCACCTCATCGTAACGCCGGTTGAGGACCTTCTGCGGCCGGATCCCGAGCATCCTCTCGGCGGCCCGGTTGATCGTGGTCAAGAAGCCGTTCCGGTCCACGGAGATGACGCCGGCCGAGACGTTGCGTAGGATCGTCTCCGTGTATTTCCGGCGCTGTTCCAGGTCCTGGTTCGCCTGTTCGAGCCCCTCCTTGCTCTGTCGGAGATCCTTCGTCATCTGGTTGAAGGATCCCACCAGGACGCCGATCTCCTCATCGGCAACGATGTCGATCTGATGGTTGAGATCCCCCCGGGCGATCTTCCGGGTCGCCTCGGCCAGATCCTGGATCGGCACGGTGATCCCCTTGGCGAGGTGGAGCCCGAACCAGGTCGCGGAGAAGATGATCAGCAGCATCACGATGAACAGCGTGATGATGTAGCCGACCTTGATCGGCGTCTTGAGGAGCGTGAGCTGCCGGTACTCCTCCGACGTCCTGGAGATGACAGAGATCTTTTCGACCAGGCCATCGGGGAAATAATAGCCCGCCATGACGAACCCGACGACCTCCCGGGGACTGGCGAGCGAGAAGACGGGAACCGCTCCCCGGATCAGGTCCCCCCCCCCTGCCTGTTCGATCGCGGTGACCTCCCGGCCGGCGTAGAGATCCTCCCGCAGCTTCTGTGAGAGTGGACCGGGCCGCATCTGCGGCCTCTCCGGATCGAGGACCACCAGGGCCTCTTTCTGGTTGGTGATATGGACCTCGAGAAGGTTGAGCTTGTGGGTCTTGTGCCGCCTCTCGGACAGGGCCTTGAGATAAACAAACTTCTCCCCCTCGTAAAGGCCGTTCCGCGTAATGTCGGCGCTGAGCTGACGGGCGTAGTGCTTTGCCTGGTCGGCGGACTGCTGATAATAGATCTGGGCAACCTCCAGGGTCCGGTTGAGGGCGTCGCCGATTCTCATGCTGAACCAGTTGTCGATGCTGTACGAGAGGAAGTTGATCGAGACGAGAAACAGCAGGACCGTCGGGATGAGGGAAAGGCCGATGAATGCGGCGACCAGCCGGGTCCGGAGCCTGGAACCCAGAATCCCGCGACGGCGTTCGGAGATCAGCTTTACGAGGTTGCGGACGATCAGGAACAACAGCAGGATGATCAGGATGATGTTGATGTTGATCAGGCCGAAGATCACGGCGTTCCCGGACACGGGAAGGGCGACCGCTTCGCCGCGGAAGATCCGGCTCTCGAAATAGGTCACGACGGCGATGAGGATCACCGTCACGAAGATGATCACCCACTCCCGTCTGCGTCTTTTCGATTCCTGCGCATCCAGTTTGACCGGCTGGATCCTGCCCATCAGTAGAAGAACCTCTCCCGGTACCAATCCGTTTCGAAATCCCAGAGCGAAACGAAGAAAAAGACCACCTCCAGGTGGAGCGGCAGGCGGACCTTGTCCAGCTTCGCTTTGATCTGGATCTGGTAGTATTCGTTCCTTTTGAGGGTTTCAAGCGGTGTGACGGGGACCCCGCTCAGGTCCGCGATGGCCCGCTTGGCGCTGTCGAAGTCCTGAAAGACCGCCGGTTCCCTGTTCTCGTCAAACGCGACGGAAAAGAGTTTCTTGACATTGTCGTACTTGATCGTATGCCGGACCGTCGTGCGGACCAGTTTGCGGTCCGGCCACCAGGGGCGCTCCCGGAAAAGGTCGATGAAGAAGGTGAAGGTGGTCGGGACGCCGGCCAGGATCGCGGCCTCCATCCGTGCCGTGAAACAGTCGATCACCCGGGCATAGACCAGCAGGTGGCTTTCGTCGTTCGTCACGAGGAAGTCGCGGATGGTCGCCTTTTCGGCACGGAGAGGAACGGGGAAAGCCAGGAAAGACAAGAAGATCAAGCCTGCAACCCAGAATCCGCTCTTTTTGTGCATGGAGATTCCTTCTCGCGCCGCTGTATCCCCGGAACCAGGCTCGAAAGCCATCCCGGGCGGGACGGGGAAAATGGATTTTTATGTTATTCTGAATGCTTGGGAGGTATACTAAGGAAGTGAATTTCAAAAAGCAAGGTCTATTTGCATCGTCGGAGAGAACAGCAGGGCGGAAGATCTTGCGCTACAGGACGGGGAGGGAGGCATGAACCCTGTCCAGCACCCGGAAGGAGGGGACGCGCAGGGAATCGACCTCCGCGAATTCCTCCCTGCTGAAGCGGCTCACCATCCTCCAGCACTCCTCCCGAACCATCAGTTCCTTCAGGAGGAGATTGTTCAGGCGGTGCCCCGATTTGTAGGCGACAAAATGGCCGATGATCGGGATCCCCAGCAGGGAAAGATCCCCAATCGCGTCGAGGATCTTG
>JBFYYH010000172.1:0-2821 GCA_041310125.1 Syntrophaceae bacterium
GCAACGCCGCAGATGGGCGTTTTTCAACGGCCTGCTAAAAGAGGGAGCTCTTCCAGTCCTGTTGCCGGTCATCCTCCTCCTGGTTTGCCCGCATGAGGGCTTCGACCTCCCGGCGGAGGTCTTCGAAGCGGGCTTCATCCAGAACGGCGGGGACGGGGATCGGCTCGCCCCAGCGGACAACGACCGTGCTGAAGGGCTTCGGAATCAGGAACCGGTCCCAGCTCCGGAGGACCCAGGCGCGGTCCACGGAGATATAGACCGGAACGATCGGGACCCCGGAGAGCTGGGCCATGCGGATGATCCCCGCCTTGACGACGCCCCGGGGACCTTGCGGACCGTCCACCGCATGGATGGCTATCGGATGGAGTGAAAGGTCCGCGATCACCGCTGCCAGAGCTTCACGCCCTCCCTGTGAACTTGAACCACGCACAGGACGGAATTTCAGCAACCGGCAGACATCCGCGATCATCTCGCCGTCCCGGCTCCTGCTGATCATCACCGCCGGTCTATAATCACTGAAACGACGAGCGTAGGTGACCACGTTCATGAATCGTTGATGCCAGATGGCGGCGATGGCCCCGCCTCCCTGCTGCAGATGGGCGCGGAACCCCTCCTCTCCCACCGACCGAACCCGGACCGACAGGAAATAGAGGCGAAGGATCCCGTAGGCGATCGGAATCAGGCCGAAACGGAGGGCGAATCTCGACAGGGTCTTGACCATCCGGAAATCCCAACCGGGGGCTTCTTCTGAAAGCCCCCTCCAACGCGGAAAATCATCACCGCCACCGCAAAGCGCCGGGCACCCTTCCGTCCCACCGGCGGCCGCTGTGGCGCCGCCCGCAGCAGGCGGCAATCGCCTGCCGGCGCGGTTCCATCCGGCCGCAGACCTCTTTTCTGAAAATTGAGGCGTACCCGGGGGTACGCCTCAACCAACCTCACGACGAGAGATCCCGCCCTATTTGGCCTTGGTTTCTTCCGGGGCCGGCGGCTTCACGCTGTCGGGCATGGGCTCCACGCCATACTTCCACTTCAAGTACTGCTCGCCGGTCGCCGGGTAGAGGGCGTAGACCAGAAGGTCCTCGTCCGTTTTGGCGAGATCGCCGATCTTCTTTTTGTCCTCCTCGAGCTCCGGCTCCAGCGTGTCTGCGGGTCTTTCGGTGATCGGGGTCTGGCCGTGCCGGCGCTTCAAAACGAGCTTCTGAATCTCCGGATCGACCGGGGTCGGGGTCTGGCCGTAGAGTCCCATCATCAGGTCTCCGAACTGATTGCTGATCATCTTGTACCGGCCGGCGACCACGTTCATGACCGACTGCACGCCGACGATCTGGGAGGTCGGGGTGACCAAGGGGGGCGTTCCCGCCTCCCTCCTCGTCCTCGGGATCTCCGCATGCACCTCATCCAGACGATCCAGGGCGTTCATCTCCTTGAGCTGGCTGATCAGGTTGGAAATCATCCCGCCGGGAACCTGGTGCGCCAGGACACCCGCGTCGATCGGGGAGAGTTTGTTCGATGCGAGGTGCCTCTGGTATTTGGGGGCGATCTTCTCCAGATGTTCGCCCAACTTGATGAGCTTGCGGACATCCATCCCCGTGTCGCGCTTCGTTCCCTGCAGGGTGACCACGAGTGGCTCGATGGCGGGCATCGCGGTCCGGAGGGCATAGGGGGCCAGACAGGTATCGATGATGTCGACCCCCGCCTCGATTGCCTTGAGGTACGCCATCGACGCCATGCCGCTGGTATAATGGGTATGGAATTGAAGGGGGAGCTTGGTGACCTTCTTCAGGGCGGTGATGAGATCGTAAATGTCATAGGGGGATACGATGCCGGCCATATCCTTGATGCAGATGCTGTCGGCGCCCATCGTTTCGAGGGCTTTGCACTTGTTCACGAAATAATCCAGATTGAAAACGTCGCCTCCGAGGCGGGGCTGGGTCAGGGAGTAGCAGATGGCGCCCTGGAAGTGCTTCCCGTTGGCCTTGATCCTCTCGACGCAGGTCTGAAAATTCCGCAGATCGTTCAGGGCGTCGAAGACCCGGAAGACGTCGATGCCCACCTCGCAGGACTTGTCCACAAAGGCCCGGACGACGTCATCCGCGTAGTTCCGGTAGCCGACCAGATTCTGGCCCCGGAGCAACATGGCAAACGGGGTCTTTTTGATGTATTTTTTGAGAATTTTCGGCCTCTCCCAGGGATCTTCCCCCAGAAACCGGTGCATCGAATCGAACGTCGCCCCGCCCCAGACCTCCATCGCCCAAAATCCCACCTGGTCCATCTCTTCGGCGATGGGAAGCATGTCTTCCGTGCGCATCCGGGTCGCAAAAAGGGACTGGTGTCCGTCCCGGAATGTGTTGTCCTGGATCCGGACGGGGTGGACTGGTCCTTCCTTCATGATGTCTGTCATTTTTCTCCTCCTTCCTGAAGCATCCAGATCGATCCCCTCTGTTGCACTGATTTCCTCCGCCGGACCCGGCCTGAGGTCCCTCCGCTTGCCAAACCCCTCCGTTTCCGGAGGTGCGTGTCTGAGATTTCCCGGATCCCCCGTGATTCGAAGGGGATCTTGCGTTTTTTTCGGGAAACTCAAAGCGATTGAAATATATTATCGATTCCGAGGGGTGTCAAGCCATTTCCGCCATTTCCACGAACGGCTCGGAGCCCGGCCGATCCAAAGCGGAAAGGCCGGAAAAAGAAGAAGGCCGGGCGCCCGAACGGATCTTCGGGACGCCCGGCCTTAAAGGTTTACCGGTCAATGGACCGAACGCCGAAAGCGGCTAACGGGCCTTGTCGGGATCGGGACGCTTGTAGACGACGGAAATCAGGAAGC
>JBFYYH010000173.1:0-13983 GCA_041310125.1 Syntrophaceae bacterium
AGGGCCCGGGTCTGCAGGGAAAGCTCTTCGATCGCCTTCTTCCCCGTTCCGGAGACGGCCTGATAGGTCGAAACCACGATCCGCTTGATGGTGGCCCGGTCGTGGATCGGTTTCAGGGCAACGACCATCTGAATCGTTGAACAGTTCGGATTGGCGATGATTCTCCGCTTTTCGTACTGCGCGATCGCCTCCGGGTTCACCTCGGGAACGACGAGGGGGATATCGGGCGCCATCCGGAAAGCGCTCGTATTGTCGATGACCACACACCCCTCCCGGGCGGCAATCGGGGCGAACTTTTCACTGATGCTCCCGCCCGCAGAGAAAAGACCGATCTGGATCCCCTTGAAGGAGTTCTCCCCAAGGACTTCCACCGGCAGGGCCATCCCCCGAAACGACAGTTCTTTTCCTGCGGACCTCTGCGACGCGAGAAGGGTCAGCTTTCCGACCGGAAACCGGCGTTCTTCCAGAATACGGATCATCTCATTGCCCACGGCTCCCGTGGCGCCCACCACAGCAACGGACCAGTTTTTCATGCAGCCCTCTCCTCTATAACGTTGATGATTTCTTCCGAAGACGATGCGAACGCCGCCTGCGATGACCTTACTGCGGATGATCCTCGCACTGCGTCTTTTTCTCCTTCGCCCCCGCCGACAGACGGCGTCCCATCCTGAAAAGGGCCCACGCCGGCCCCGAAAGGCTGTACCCGCTGGCAAACGTGAAGAGCGTGATCTGCGGTTCCGCCACGACAATGACCAGGACGACGATGATCAGGACGAAGGACATGAACGGCTTCCTGGAGAAAATATTGAGGTCCTTGAAGCTGTAATAGCGGATGCTGCTGACCATGAACAGGCCCAGCGCCGCCGTCCCGACCAGGATCGACCCATCCGGGAAACGGCCTTCGAATCCGAGGTAGTAGAACAGCAGCACCCCGGTTGCCACCGTCGCCGCTCCCCCCGGAATGGGGAGGCCGTTGAAGAACCGGCTGTCGATCATCCCGATCTGGACGTTGAACCGGGCCAAGCGCAATGCGCCGCAGACCACGAACAGAAACGCCGCGAGCCACCCCCATTTCCCGTAGCTGGAAAGAGACCAGCTGTAGAGGAGGAGGGCCGGGCCCAGCCCGAAGGTGACCAGATCGCACAGCGAGTCATATTCTCCGCCGAATCTGCTGGTCGTATGGGTCATCCGGGCAATCCGTCCGTCCAGCGCATCGAAAACCATGGCAATGAGAATCGAGATGGCCGCAACTTCATACAACCCCTTCAAGGAAGCGATGATCGAATAGAAACCGCAAAACAGGTTGGCGGTCGTAAAAAGATTCGGCAGGACATAGATTCCCTTCCTCATGCGGTCCCGCCTGAAGGCGCTTGCTCTTTTCATTTCAGGCCTCCTATGGGTGTCTCCCCCGCCCGGACGCGGTCCCCGACCTGAACGAGGACGGACGAATCCTGCGGCAGGAAAACGTCGAGCCTTGAACCGAAACGGATCATCCCGAACCGTTCCCCCTTTCGGACCTTCATCCCCTCCGCGACCCAGCAGACGATCCTTCGCGCGATCAACCCGGCGATCTGGATCGTAATGATCTCGCGCCCATCCTCCGTCCGGATCAGGAGCGTGTTTCTTTCGTTGAGCTCCGAGGCCTTGTCCAGGTTGGCGGAGAGAAACTTCCCCTCCCGGTAACGGATCAAGGCAACCTCTCCGGAGACGGGAGCCCGGTTCACGTGTACGTTGAACACATTCATGAAGATGCTGATCTTCCGAAAGGAGAGGCCGGGCCGCTCATCGTTTGTCGCCTCCTCGATCCGGATCACCTTGCCGTCCGCGGGGGAAATGACCAGAGCGGGATCCTCCGGCGTCTTTCTCTGCGGATTGCGGAAAAACCAGATGACAAACAGGGTCATCAGGAGCAGTGCGAAGGCGCTTCCCGAAAAACCGGCGAAGAAGGCCGCAAGGGCAAGGATCCCGAGGGGGAGGATGAAGGGAAATCCTTCCCGGACGATCAGACCGCTATGCTCCCTTTTTTCCATATCCTGGGCACCCTCACTCTTTTTTTTCGTTTACCTGAATCGGCCCCGGAAGTCAACCCCTCTCTGAAGCCCTTCCCGGAACTCCGCAAAGAGAAGGGTCCTCGTCTCCGCGCCGGGTTTCCGCCTCGGAAAGCCGCAGGTATTGCGGTGCGAGGGTCAGAGGATCCGAGATCTTCCCTTCCCGATAACGGCTCCGTGCGATGAGGCCAACCGCGGATGGTCGTGGATGGTGCTGCGCGCCCTGCCCCAGTCGGTATCGTCCCGAAAATCTCTCTCGAATCCGTTCTTCATAGCGGAGCGCCCCATCTCCCAGGAAAAGGATCTCTTCAGAGACCATGGCCCCAAGCCAGGCATCCACATCGGCAAGCCGCTCCCGCATCACGGGTTCGGGAAGGCCGTCTTTCCCCGCGCGGTACAGGCCGCAATACACCTGGTCTTTCCGGGCATCCAGCATGGGACAGATCCCCTGCCCAACGTTGCCGGCGTTCATCGCCAGGGCTTCCAGCGTCGAAACACCGACCACCGGCTTTCCCGTCGCCAGGGCGAGGCCTTTGATGCTGCTGACCCCGATCCGAACCCCCGTGAAGGAACCGGGACCGACGGAGCAGGCCAGCAGATCAATCCGCTCCAGACCCTGTCCGGCGATCCGGAAAAGCTGATCCAGGGCGGGGAAGAGGATTTCCGCATGGTGTCTTCCCAGGTCCAGGTACAGCTCGGCGAGGAGCTTCTCTTCCTCCAGGAGGGCCAGCCCGATGGTCTTCGTCGCGGTTTCGATCGCCAGGGTACGCATCGTCAGTCCGTGAAGATTCGAACGAAATCATCGATGATCCCGATGTTCAGCCGATCGATGTCCAGCATGAAGACGAAGATCATCAGCAGGATCAGAAGGACGAAGCCGACCTGCTGGGCCATCTCCCGCCAGCGGACATTGACCTCCCGACCGATCGCCAGTTCGACAAGGTAGAACAGCAGGTGTCCGCCGTCCAGGACCGGGATCGGCAACAGGTTGAGAATGGCCAGGTTGACGCTGAGGAGGGCCATGAACAGAACGAAGGGGACGATTCCTTCGCGGACCTGCGCGCCGGCGATCTGGGCGATCAGGATCGGACCTCCCAGGTTTTTCGGGGAAATGACACCCTGAAACATCTTGACGATGCTGAGGATCGTCAGCTTGCCGACCATCCACGTCTGCTTCAGTCCCATTCCCAGGGCCGACCAGGGGTAGTGCCTTTCGATCACGGTATCGGGCGAGGGGCTGATCCCGATCTTGTATCCATCGATCTTTTCTCCAAAGAGGTTCGTTGTCCTCACCAGCCTCGGGATGACCGTAACCTCGTCGGGGAGAGATCCCCGGGTGAAACGGACCTGAATCGGCTTTCCGCCGCTCCGGCCGATGATCTCGGAGATTTCGTCCCATTTCGTCACCTTTTTTCCGTCCAGGGCGACGATCCGGTCCCCCGGTTTCAAACCCGCCTCCACCGCGGCCGAATCGGGTTGCAGGGATCCGATGGCCGAGGTCAGGACGGGAAGGCCGATCATGTTGACCACGCTGAAGATCAGCAAAGCCAGCAGCAGATTAAAAACGGGTCCTGCGGCCACGATGCCGATCCTTTTGAGAACCGGCTGCGCCAGGAAGGACCTCTTGGCATCCTCCTCGGGAAGCTCCTCGCCCGGGGATTCCCCCAGGAGCTTCACATAGCCCCCGAGGGGAACCAGCGAAAGCAGATACTCCGTCTCTCCGATCTTTCTGCCGATGAGCTTCGGTCCGAAACCGAGTGAAAATTTCAGGACGCCCACCCCCGACCGCTTCGCGACCCAAAAATGACCCAGCTCATGTACAAAGATGAGGACGCCCAGCAGCACAATGACCGATACGATACTGATTCCTATCAAGGTTCCATTCCTCTGATTGTCTGTCCAGTCTCTTCCCTCGCCCACCGGTCGGCAGCCAGAATCTCTTCGAGGGTCGGGTCCTCCCGATGGCCGTGCCCTGCCAGCACCCTGCCCAGCAGCGGAACGATGGCGCCGAAGCCGATCCTCCCCTCCAGAAACGCCTCCACGGCGATTTCATTCGCGGCGTTGAGGACGGCGGTCGCCGTCCCTCCCCTGGCCGCCGCCTCATAGGCCAGCCTCAGAGAGGGGAACCTTCCATGGTCCGGTGCAAAGAATTCAAGCGGACCGGCCTTCGAGAGGTTGAGGAGCGAGTCCGTCCGCTCCAGACGATGGGGGAAGGAGAGGGCATAGGCAATGGGCACCTTCATGTCCGGCACGCCCAGTTGGGCGATCATGCTCCCGTCCCGGTACTCGACCAGGGAGTGAACGATGCTCTGCGGGTGGATCAGGACATCGATCTGCCGCAGGTCGAGGCCGAAGAGCCACATGGCCTCGATCACCTCGAGCCCCTTGTTGATCATCGTGGCGGAATCGATCGTGATCTTCTTCCCCATCGCCCAGTTGGGGTGGCGAAGGGCGTCCGCCGCCGTGACCGACCCCATCTCCTCTGCGGACTTGCGGAGGAAAGGACCCCCCGAGGCCGTGAGAATGATCCGCCTCACCTCCCCGCGGCCGTGGCCCTGGAGACACTGGAAGACGGCGCTGTGTTCGCTGTCGACGGGGATGAGGTTCACGCCCCTTTCGGCCGCCCTGCCGAGGACGATGCGGCCCGCCATGACCAGGGTCTCCTTGTTGGCGAGGGCGATATCCTTTCCTGCCTCGATCGCCTCCAGCGTGGGGAGAAGACCGGCGGCGCCGACCATGGCGGAGACGACCATCTCCGCCCCCGAAGCGGCGGCCGCTTCCCGATATCCCTCCATCCCGGCCAGGATCTCCGTTTTCAGGCCCTTCCCGACCATCCCGCGGAGGCGGGAGGCGTGCTCCTCGTCGATCACGGCCGCCAGCCGCGGCCGGAAGCGTTCGATCTGCTCACTGAGGAGTCTTACATTTCTGCCCGCCGCAAGGGCCGTCACGGAAAATTCCTGCGGATGGGCCGCGACCACATGGAGTGTGCTGACGCCGATGGATCCGGTGGAACCGAGAACGGAAAGCGCTTTCATCGAATGACCAGTGCCTGGTAGTAATAGACGAACGGCGTGATGAACATCAGACAGTCCAGACGGTCCAGAATCCCGCCGTGACCGGGAAGGAGCGTTCCCGAATCCTTGACCCCCGCCGCCCTCTTCAGCGCCGACTCGCAGAGATCTCCGAGCTGCCCCGCCACGCTCCCCACCAGCCCCAGGACGACGGCGTGCAGCAGAGGAAGCTCAAGAAAGAATCCCTGTCGAAAGAGGAGGCAGCCGGCAATGCTCCCCGCAACGAGGGCGATCGTCCCTTCGACGGTCTTGCCCGGGCTGACCCGCAGGAGCAGCTTGCGCTTCCCCACCGCCCTCCCGACATAGTAGGCGGCAATATCCCCGGAGAAGGCCAGAACAAGGATGAAGAAGATCCAGAGGACCCCCTCCGGCTCCTTCCGGATCAGGATGAAATGAGACATCAGCAGGGGGATGTAGAACAGCCCCAGGACCATCTTGGCCACGGATCCCGTCTCCGGTTCCCGGTCCCGGCTCCGCAGCAGGGCGAGCATCCAAACCGCCATGACGGCAAAACTCAGGACGGCCAGAAGAAGGCGAAAGTCTCCGGAAACGGCCGCCAGGAGGATCACGACCGCGATGACCAGGGTCTGGGTCTTCTCGGCGGCAAGACCCTTTCCGAAGGCCATTTGGTTGTATTCATGCACCCCCACAAGAGAGGCAGAAAGGATCAGGGCGGCAAAGAGCCACACCGGGCCGTACGCAATGATCGCGAAGAGGAGGGGAACCGCGACCGCCCCGGTGATCCATCTTTTCATGTGCGGGTTCATCTCTTTCCCTCCTTCAGCCGAATCCTCTACCTTCTGAGTTGACCGCTCGTCATCCCGAACCTGCGCTCCCTCTGTTGATAGTCGGCGATCGCCTCCCGCAGATGCGGTTCACGAAAATCGGGCCAGAGGACTTCGGTAAAGTAGAGCTCGGCATAGGCCATCTGCCAGAGAAGAAAGTTGCTGACACGGCACTCGCCGCCTGTCCGGATCAAGAGATCCGGGTCGGGCAGGCCGGCTGTGTAGAGATACCGCGAAACGAACTCCTTGCTCAATTCCTCGGGCCGGATGATCCCGGCCAGGCCATCCGCGAGGATGCGTTTTGCCGCATGGACGATCTCATCGCGGCCGCCGTAACTGAGGGCCAGATTGAGAACCATTCCCCGATTGTCTGCCGTCTTCCGCATCGCCTCCCTGAGGGTCGGCAGGACGGGCGATCCAAGCGAGTCGAGGTTTCCGATGGCCACCAGACGGATATCCTTATCCATCATCTCCCCGATTTCCCCCTCCAGATATTCCTCGAGCAGGTGAAAAAGGGCCCGGACCTCCGCATCTGGGCGAAGCCAGTTCTCCATCGAAAAGGCGTAGAGGGTCAGAAAGCGGACACCGATCTTTCGACAGGCGGTGACGATCTCCCGCACGGAGTCCGCTCCCTTCCGATGTCCGAGGACCCTGCCCATGGCGTGTTTTTCCGCCCAGCGACCATTTCCGTCCATGATGATCGCAATGTGTCGGGGGATCCTTTCCGGATCGATGATTTTTATGTCGGAACGGCAATCCATGTCACGCCCATCTCTATTGTTGAGTAACACATCCTAGACCCTTTATCAAGGCTCGGCGAAACAAAGCGGGGAGCCTTGGGGCTCCCCGCTTTGCGAACGTTTCTTCCGGCCTTTCAGATCTCCATGACTTCCTTTTCCTTGGCCGCCAGGACGGCATCGGTCTTCTCGATGGCGCGGTCCGTCATCTTCTGAACCTCTTCCTGGAACGCGTAGAGATCGTCCTCCGAAATCTCGTTGTCCTTCTTCATGGCTTTGAGTTGTTCATTCGCGTCCCGGCGGGCATTGCGCTGCTTGACCTTGCACTCTTCCGCCATTTTCCGGACGACCTTGACCAGTTCCCTCCGCCTCTCCTCCGTCAGGGGAGGAATGGCCAGGCGGATCAGTTTGCCGTCGTTGCCGGGCATCAGCCCGAGATCGGATTTCTGAATCGCCTTTTCGATCGCCCCGAGAACCGAGTTGTCCCAGGGGGAGATCACGATCAGGCGGCTTTCGGGAATCGAGAGGGATGCCAACTGATTGAGAGGGGTGGCGGTCCCGTAATAATCCACCCGGATCCCGTCGAGAAGGGCCAGGGACGCCCTTCCCGTCCTGACCTTGCTGAAGGACTTCTCCAGGGCGTTGATCGCTTTGTCCATGCTCTCCCTGAGTTCCTCAAAGATCAGCTCCTTCATCGCCTCAACCTCCGACCACGGTTCCCACGGCCTCTCCGCAGATCACCCGCCGGATGCTTCCCGCCTTCAGCAGATTGAAGATGACCAGGGGAAGCCCATTGTCCCTGCAGAGAGAAATAGCCGTTGCATCCATTACTTTAAGGTCTTTTGCCAACACATCGGTATAAGATATCTTTTTATACATGACTGCATCGGCCTGCGATGCCGGATCGCGGTCGTAAACGCCATCCACCTTCGTCGCCTTGAGGAGAATCTCGGCCCGGATTTCGACGGCGCGAAGCGTCGCCGCGGTATCCGTGGTGAAATAGGGATTCCCCGTTCCCGCGGCAAAGATCACCACCCGACCCTTTTCCAGGTGGCGGACCGCCCGCCGCTGGATGAAAGGTTCGGCGACCTCTCTCATCTCGATGGCCGTCTGCACCCGTGTGGCGACGCCCCTCCGTTCGAGCGCATTCTGCAGGGCAAGGCTGTTGATCACGGTGGCCAGCATGCCCATGTAGTCGGCGGTGGTCCGGTCCATCCCCTGGACGCTCGCCGCGAGCCCGCGGAAGATGTTTCCTCCCCCGACGACGATCCCCAGCTGCACCCCGAGCGCGACCACGTCCTGAATCTCCGCGGCAATGACGTCGACGATCTGCGGTTCGATGCCGGAGGATGCCCCACCCATGAGCGCCTCTCCGCTCAGCTTGAGGAGCACCCTCTTGTATGCCGGACTGTCCATCACAGGCGCCTATTTTTGCTCTTCGCCAAGCTGAAACCGGACAAACCTTCGCAGGACGATATTTTCTCCCGTCTTGGCCATCATGTTGCTGATCAGCGTCTCCACCGTGATGTCGGTGTCCTTGATGAACTTCTGGTTCATCAGGCAGACCTCTTCGCAGTACTTCTTCAGCTTGCCCTCGATGATCTTGTCCCAGATCTTCTCCGGCTTTTTCTCCTCCAGAAGCTGGCTGCGGTAGATCTCCTTCTCCCGCTCCACGACGCTTTCGGGAATTTCCTCGGCCCTCACAAAGAGGGGATTCGATGCGGCCACATGCATGGCGAGATTTTTGGCGAGTGCCTGAAAATCGTCCGTCTTCGCGACGAAATCCGTTTCACAGTTCAACTCGACCAGAACGCCGATCCTGCCGCCCATATGGATATAGGAGGCGATCGTCCCCTCCTTGGCCGCCTTCGAGGAGCGCTTCGTCGCGGCCGACATCCCTTTCTTCCGCAGGAAGTCGATGGCCTTTTCAAAATCGCCCGCCGCCGCCGTCAGGGCCTCCTTGCAGTCCATCATGCCCGCGCCCGTCTTGTCCCTCAACTCCTTGACCATTGCCGATGTGATATTCAATGGATTGTCCTCCCTATGCCTGGTCCTGCTCCGCAGGCTTGCTCTCCGCTGAATCCGGAATTTCCGTCCCGTCGCCCTTGGTCTCCACGCTTTCGGGCACATCGGAATCTTCCTGTTTCACGGAGCGGATCACCTGTACGGAACTTTCCTTGTCGCTCTCCGCCTGGATTCTCTCTTCGAAACGCTTTTTCCCCTCGAGAACCGCATCCGCCATTTTTGAGGAAAAGAGCTTGATCGCCCGGATGGCGTCGTCATTCCCCGGGATGATGTAATCGATCAGGTCCGGATCGCAGTTCGTATCCACCATCGCGACGATGGGGATTTTCAGTTTCCTGGCCTCCGTCACCGCAATCGTCTCGCGCTTCGGGTCGACGATGAACAGCCCGGCGGGGATTCCCCTCGATTTTCGGATACCCCCCAGCACCTTGGAGAGCTTCTCGCGGTCCTTCTGCCGACTCAGGATCTCCTTCTTCGGAAAGGCCTTGATGCTGTCGTCGCCGAACATGCGGTCGAGCTCGTTCAGGCGGTCGATGCTCTTCTTGATCGTCGTGAAATTGGTCAGCATCCCCCCCAGCCAGCGCTGGTTGACATAGGGCATGCCGCACCGTTCGGCCTCTTCGCGGATCGACTCCTGCGACTGCTTTTTGGTCCCGACAAAGAGGATCTCCCCGCCCCCCGCTACGCTGTCCACAACGAACTGATAGGCCGTCTGGAAGAGCCCGACCGTCTGCTGGAGATCGATGATGTAGATCCCGTTTCGGGCGCCGAAGATGTAGGTTTTCATTTTGGGGTTCCACTTGTTGGTCTGGTGACCGAAATGGACCCCCGCCTCGAGCAGCAACTTCATGGAAATACTGGCCATACAAACACTCCTTCCTTGTTTTTTCCGCCACCCCCATCCGCCCGTCCGGGAACTTCCGGCCACCGGAAGCAACGCCCGCCGGTCCGGGGGTGTGTGAATTGCGCAGGCTGATAACACAAAGATTTTAAATAATCAAGCTGAAATACGCCCAGAAAGGCGGCGTTCCCGAAACCGTCGTTCGGGCGAAACGTCCTCCGGAAACACCCCCGGATCCAGAAAGGGGCGCCTTGCCGCGCGCTGCTGCCGGCAAAGGAGGAATATTCGGTGCGGCCGGAAGCTATCCGGAACCGTCAGGTGTGGTAATGGGCATTGATCTTCACATAATCAAAGGAGAGATCCGACGCGAGGAGACGCCAGGAACGCCTGCCCATGCCGACCGCGAGACGGACGCGGATCTCGTTGCGCTCCATGATCCCGGGCAGCTCCCCCCGCGGATCCTCGACGCCCATTCCCTCCGCAAATACGAGGATATCCTCGAGAAAAAGGCGGACCTGGGACACCGGCAGGGGAATACCCGCCGATCCGGCCGCGGAGATGATCCTCCCCCAGTTCGGATCGCCTCCAAAGAAGGCCGTCTTGACCAGATTCGAATTCGCGACCGCATAGGCGATCCGCCGCGCCTCCTCCTGCGTCCTGGCCTCTTCCACGGTGATTTCCATCACCTTGGTCGCCCCCTCCCCGTCTCGAACCATCTCCCTGGCCAGTTCCGACATCAGGGAGGAGAGCAATTCGCCGAAGCGCCCCAGGCCGCGCGATCCCCGATTGAGCCTTCGATTCCGGGCAAATCCGTTGGCGAGGATGATCGCCGTATCGTTCGTGCTCATGCACCCGTCCACGGAAACCGCATTGAAACTGCCCGCCACCGACTTTCTGAAAATCCGCTCGAGGAGATTCTGTTCGATCTCCGCGTCGGTCATCACGAAGGCGAGCATCGTCGCCATGTGCGGTTCGATCATCCCGGCCCCCTTGGCAATCCCGCAGAGGGTGACCTCCCTCGCTCCGATCATCCCTTTCCGGAAGGCGATCTTGGGAAAGCGGTCCGTGGTCATGATTCCGGCCTCGGCGTCCGGAATCCCGTCGGCATGGAGTCCGGCCACCAGCGGCTTCACCCCCGACCGGATCTTTTCCAGGGGAATCCGGTGGCCGATCACACCGGTCGAGGCCACCAGGACCAGATCGTCCGCAATGCCCAGCTCGGTGGAGACGGTCCTCGACACCGCCAGGGCGTCTTCAAGACCCACAGCCCCGGTCGCGGCGTTGGCCACCCCGCTGTTGGCGATCAGGGCCTGGGCCTTTCCGGAGCGGATCCGCTCCATGTCGAGCAGAACGGGCGCCGCCTTGAAGCAGTTTGTCGTGAACACCCCCGCCGCAGCGGCCGGCTGTGCGGAGTAGATCAAAGCCAGATCCGGCCGACCGTCCTCCTTGATCCCCGCATGGATTCCGCTGGCCAAAAAACCGGGCACCCGAAAGCAATCCGCTGATCCCATCTCTCTCCTCCCCACCCCCGCAAAATCCCTCTTTCCTGTTCCGCTCTGTCGTTCGCGATTGCGGCAATCGGAAGGCTGCGCCATCCGCGCAACCGGCCCGCGGCAATCGGGGTGAACTACTGGCCGCAGCACTTCTTGTATTTTTTCCCGCTCCCACAGGGGCAGGGGTCGTTCCGGCCGACCTTGGCCGCATCCCGTTTGACCGTGGCCGTGGCCGGGGTGTCCTCGCCGCGCGAGAGGACATAATCCTGCCGCCGCTTCTCCTCGATCCTCTCCACCTCCTCCTCCCGGCGGATCTGAACCAGGCAGAGCTTCTGGATCGTGTCCTCCTTGATGCGGCCGATCATCTCCATGAACATCTCGTACCCCTCTTTCTGGTACTCCCGGACCGGATCCTTCTGCCCGTATCCGCGCAGGCCGATCCCTTCCTTGAGATGGTCCATGGCGAGCAGGTTTTCCTTCCACTGCACATCGATCGCCTGGAGCATGATCACCTTCATCAGATAATCCATCAGTTGCGTCCCGTACGTCTGCTCCTTGCCGCGGAGGAAGGCCTTGACTTCCGAAAGGATCGTCTCGCGGATCGCCTCCGGGCTCATTTCCCGCCCTTTTTCCGCGAAGCGGAGCTTCAGCGTGAAATGGCGGAAAACCCCCTCGTCGAGCCCCTGGAGATCCCACTCCTCCGAGTGGCGCTTCTCATCCACGTGCTCCGGGACCAGCTCCTCGACGATCTCCTCGATCATCTCTTCGACGTCGTTCCAGAGTTCCTCGCCCTTGAGGACCTTCTTCCGCTGTTCGTAGATCACCTGCCGCTGGCGGTTCATCACGTCGTCATACTCCAGCAGATGCTTTCGGATATCGAAATTCTGGCCCTCCACGCGCTTCTGGGCGTTTTCGATCGCCCGGGAAATGAGCCGGTGCTCGATCGGCTGGCCCTCCTCGATGCCGATCCGGTCCATCACGGAGGAGATCCTCTCCGCGCCGAAGATCCTCAGGAGGTCGTCCTCGAGGGAGAGGTAGAAGCGGGATGATCCCATGTCGCCCTGGCGCCCCGACCGGCCCCGGAGCTGGTTGTCGATCCGGCGGCTCTCGTGCCTTTCCGTTCCCAGGATGTGCAGGCCGCCGAGCGCGGCCACCCCCTCTCCCAGCTTGATGTCCGTTCCCCTTCCGGCCATGTTCGTGGAGATGGTTACCTGTCCCGGCTGACCCGCCTGGGAGACGATCTCCGCTTCCTTCTCGTGGTTTTTTGCATTCAGAACATGGTGCCGGATGCCGTTTCGCGTGAGGTATTTGCTCAGCAGTTCCGACTTTTCGATGGAGATGGTTCCCACCAGGACCGGCCTTTTCGCCTCGTGCAGCTCCCGGATCTCCTCGATAACCGCATCGAACTTTTCCTTTTCCGTCTTGTAGATCACATCGGAGTGGTCCGTCCGGATCATCGGCATGTTGGTCGGAACCACGACCACTTCAAGTTTGTAGATCTTCGCGAACTCCTCCGCCTCGGTATCGGCCGTGCCGGTCATTCCCGCCAGTTTTTCGTACATCCGGAAGTAGTTCTGAAAGGTGATCGAGGCGAGGGTCTGGTTCTCCTGCTCGATCTTCACCTTCTCCTTCGCCTCGAGGGCCTGATGCAGGCCGTCGCTGTAGCGCCGCCCCGGCATCACCCGCCCGGTGAATTCGTCGACGATGACGACCTTGCCGTCCTTGACCAGGTAATCCACGTCCCGCCGGAAAAGGGTGTGGGCGCGCAGGGCCTGGTTCACGTGGTGAAGGATGTCGATGTTTTTCGGCTCATAGAGGTTCTGGACCTTGAGATACTCCTCGACCCGCGTGACCCCCTCTTCCGACAGCACGACGGTGCGGCTCTTCTCGTCGACCTTGTAGTCCCTCTCCTTTCTCAGGTGGGGAATCACCTGGTTCACGCGCTGGTACTTGTCGGTTGATTCGTCGGAAGGCCCGGAGATGATCAGCGGCGTCCGCGCCTCGTCGATGAGGATGCTGTCCACCTCGTCCACGATGGCGTAGTGGAAATCCCGCTGCACGTAATCCTCGAGGCTGAATTTCATGTTGTCGCGCAGGTAGTCGAATCCGAACTCGTTGTTCGTCCCGTAGGTGATGTCCGCGCGGTAGGCGGCCCGCCTTTCATCGTCGTCCATCCCGTGCACGATGACGCCGACGTTCATTCCGAGGAATTGGTAGATGGGCCCCATCCAGGCAGCATCCCGCCGGGCCAGATAGTCATTGACCGTCACCAGATGAGCGCCTTTCCCGGGCAGCGCGTTCAGGTAGAGGGGCATGGTCGCAGCGAGGGTTTTCCCCTCCCCGGTTTTCATTTCGGCAATCTTTCCCTCGTGCAGAACCAACCCTCCGATGATCTGCACATCGAAAGGCCGCATCCCGAGGGTCCGCCGCGAGGCCTCCCGCACGACGGCAAAGGCCTCGGCCAACAGCTCGTCCAGCTCTGCGCCCCGCTGCAGTTTTTCCCGGAAGTAGGGGGTTTTCGCCCTCAGCTCCTCATCGCTCAAGGCCGACACGGCCGGTTCCAGATCGTTGACTTCCGAAAGAAAGAGGGAGAGGCGTTTCATCTCCCGGTCGTTCTTGCTTCCGATCAATTTTTTCAGGATGGCATTGAACATCTTTTTCCTTCAAAAAAAAGCCGGTTCCATGACCGGCGGATTCACTCCACAACCGACAAGATGGGCCCTCTCCGGAGGGGGCGGGTCAATTCAAATACTTCCGGGGATTGACGGGAACGCCATTGAGGGTCACGGTGTAATGAAGATGGGCCCCCGTGCTGCGGCCCGAATTTCCGACAGCGCCGATCCGATCCCCTTTGCGGACGGCTGCCCCGGGACGGACGAAGGCTTTGGAGAGGTGGGCATAATGGGTCACGACGCCATAACCGTGGTCGATCGCAATCATCCGCCCGAGATCGCTCTTGTAGTCGACATCCGCGACCACGCCA
>JBFYYH010000174.1:0-10329 GCA_041310125.1 Syntrophaceae bacterium
AAGGATGTGTCACCGGGGTCCTTGATCATCACCCGGCGCAACATCTGGCGAACGATGACTTCCATGTGCTTGTCGTTGATCTTGACCCCCTGCAGCCGATAGACCTCCTGAACCTCATCGACCAGGTAACGGGCCAGTTCCTTCTCGCCTTTGATCATCAGGAGGTCGTGCGGATTGTTGACGCCGTCCATCAGGGCTTCGCCTGCGCTCACCCGATCCCCCTCCTGCACGCTGACGTGCTTCCCCTTGGGGATGAGGTATTCCTTCTCGTCCTCGGCATCTGGGGTGATGATCACCTTTCTCTTCCCCTTGGAATCCTTTCCGTAGGAGACCACGCCGTCGATCTCGCTGATCACGGCGAACTCCTTCGGTTTCCGGGCTTCAAACAGCTCGGCCACGCGGGGGAGACCGCCCGTGATATCTTTCGTCTTGGTCGTTTCGCGCGGGATCTTCGCAAGGATATCCCCGGCAAAAACCATATCGCCCTCGGAAACGACGATATTGGCCCCGACCGACAGGAGATGCCTGGCCACTGCGTTCGTACCCGGAACCTTGGCCGTCCTGCCCTTTTTGTCCTTGATGGAGATGCGGGGACGCATGTCCGTTCCCTTGAATTCGACAATCACCTTGCGGGAGAGGCCGGTCACCTCATCGAGCTGTTCCTGCATGGTTTTCCCTTCGATGATGTCCCCGAACTTGACGCTTCCATCCACTTCAGCCAGGATCGGGATGGAGAAGGGGTCCCACTCCGCAATCAGGTCGCCCCGCTTCTGGTCGCGGGGGCCCTGCACACGCTTTCCGTCCTGGATATCCTTGCGAATATGCGCTCCGTAGGGAACGGTATATTTCGCACGGCTCCGCCCCTGGTCGTCCAGCACATGAATCTCCCCACTGCGGTTCATCACGACCAGGCCGCCGGCTCTGCTCTTGACTGTGTTCAGATTCACGAACCGGATGACCCCGTCATGCCTGGCCTCGAGTGTGGAATGCTCCTCGAATTTCGCCGTTCCGCCGATATGGAAGGTCCTCATCGTCAGCTGGGTTCCTGGCTCACCGATGGACTGGGCCGCGATGATGCCGACCGCTTCGCCGATATTTACGAGACGCCCGCGGGAAAGGTCGCGTCCGTAACACATGGCGCAAACCCCGTGTTTCGACTTGCAGGTCAGCACCGACCGGATATTGATTTTTTCAATCCCCGCGTCATCAATCTTCTTCGCGAGGGCTTCGTCGATTTCCTGGTTGGCGTGGACGAGAATTTCACCCGGGGAGTAGGGTTTTTCGATATCTTCCAGGACAACCCTCCCCAGGACCCTCTCTCCCGCCGTCTCAATGATCTCCCCGCCCTCCATCAGCGCGGACACATGAATCCCGTCGATCGTCCCGCAATCGTCCTCGGTGATGATGCAATCCTGGGCGACGTCCACCAGCCGCCGGGTCAGATATCCGGAGTTGGCCGTCTTGAGCGCGGTATCGGCAAGCCCCTTCCGGGCGCCGTGGGTCGAAATGAAGTATTCCAGAACCGTTAACCCTTCTCGAAAGTTCGCACGGATCGGGGTTTCGATGATCTCTCCCGACGGCTTTGCCATGAGCCCCCTCATCCCCGCCAACTGGCGGATCTGGACCGCGCTGCCCCTCGCCCCGGAATCGGCCATCATGTAGATGGGGTTGAAGCTCTCCCTCCTCATCCGCGTCCCGTCCGGACCAGTGTACTCTTCAGTCCCGATTCCCCCCAGCATTTCCGCGGCGATCTTCTCCGTCGCCTGGGCCCAGATATCGATGACCTTGTTGTACCGCTCGCCAAAGGTGATCAGCCCTTCCATGTACTGCTTCTGGATCCCCAGAACATCCTTGTCCGCCCCGGCGACGATCTCCCGCTTGTTTTCCGGGATGACCATGTTGTGAATCGCGATGGAGATGCCGGCCCGCGTTGCGTAGCGGAAGCCGAGATCCTTGAGGCGATCGGCGAGAAGAACGGTGGTCTTGTCGCCGCAGGACCGGTAGCAGTGGTTGATCAAATTGGCCAGCTCCTTCTTGTTCATGACCCGGTTGATCGCGTCGAAGGAGATCGCTTCGGGGACGATCTCGTACAGCATGAGACGGCCCACCGTGGTCTCTTTCATTTCCCCGTCGATGCGGACCTTGATTCCGGCCTGCAGATCCACGGCCTGGGCGTCGAGCGCGGAACGGACCTCCCCGGGATCGGCAAAGACCATCCCCTCCCCCTTGACGCCGCTGCGGGCCCTCGTCAGGTAGTAGAGCCCCAGCACGATGTCCTGACTCGGGATGATGATCGGCATCCCATTGGCCGGAGAAAGGATGTTGTTGGTCGACATCATCAGGATCCTGGCTTCCGCCTGTGCCTCGATGGATAGCGGCACATGAACAGCCATCTGGTCGCCGTCGAAATCGGCGTTGAAGGCCGTGCAGACGAGGGGATGCAACTGAATGGCCTTGCCTTCGATCAGCAGGGGTTCGAACGCCTGCATCCCAAGCCGGTGGAGCGTCGGAGCCCGGTTCAGCATGACGGGGTATTCGCGGACCACCTCGTCGAGGGCGTCCCACACTTCGGCTGTCTCCTTTTCCACCAGTTTCTTGGCGCTCTTGACGGTCGTCACATATCCCTTTTCCTGGAGACGCCGATAGATGAAGGGCTTGAAAAGCTCCAGCGCCATCTTTTTCGGAAGGCCGCACTGGTGGAGTCTCAGATCGGGGCCGACCGTAATCACCGAACGGCCCGAATAATCCACCCGCTTGCCCAGGAGATTCTGACGGAACCGCCCCTGTTTCCCCTTGAGCATATCCGAAAGGGATCGCAGGGGACGCTTGTTGGTTCCGGTGATGGCCCTTCCCCGGCGGCCGTTGTCGAACAGGACATCCACCGCTTCCTGGAGCATGCGCTTCTCGTTGCGGATGATGATCTCGGGGGCGTTGAGTTCCTGGAGGCGCTTCAACCGGTTGTTCCGGTTGATCACGCGCCGGTAGAGATCGTTCAGGTCCGAGGTCGCGAACCGTCCACCGTCCAGCGGGACCAGGGGACGCAAGTCGGGCGGTATCACGGGAAGCACGGTCAGCACCATCCACTCGGGTTTGTTGCCCGATTTCCTCAACGCTTCGACCACCTTCAACCGTTTGACATACTTCTTCCGCTTCGTCTCCGAAACGGAAAGCCTCAGCTCCGACCTCAGCTCCTCGTCCAGTTTGTCCAGATCCACCTCCTCGAGGAGGGTCCGGACCGCCTCGGCACCGATTCCCGCTTCAAAGGCGTTCGGCCCGTACTGGTCGTAAAGGTCGCTGTATTCCTCGTCCGACAGGAGATCCTTTTTCTTCAAGGGGGTATTCTTGGGATCCAGCACGATCCAGGATTCAAAATAGAGAACCTTCTCCAACTCCTTCAGGGTCATGTCGAGGACATTCCCGATCCGGCTGGGCAGACTCTTGAGAAACCAAATATGGGCTACCGGCGTCGCCAGGGTGATGTGCCCCATCCGCTCACGACGCACCTTGGACTGGATGACCTCCACACCGCACTTCTCGCAGACGACCCCCCGGTGCTTCATCCGCTTGTAGCGACCGCACAGGCATTCGTAATCCTTGACCGGACCGAAGATCTTCGCGCAGAACAGCCCGTCCCGCTCCGGTTTGAAGGTCCTGTAATTGATCGTTTCCGGTTTCTTGACCTCGCCGTGCGACCAGGAAATGATCTTTTCCGGAGAGGCAATGGACATCCTGATCGCATTGAACCGAATCGGATCCTTTGGCTTCTCAAAATAACTGAAAACGTCTTCCACGGATAATATCTCCTAATATGGATACGGAAAGAAGGGGTCTCTGGATCCGCCCCGGATTCCTACTCCTCTTCGATCATCTCCACGTCAAGGCAGAGGCTCTGCAATTCCTTCACCAGGACATTGAAGGACTCGGGAAGGCCCGGTTCCGAGGTATGCTCTCCCTTGACGATCGCCTCATAAATCCTCGTTCTGCCGGATACATCATCAGATTTGACGGTCAGGAACTCCTGCAGCGAATAGGCTGCGCCGTAGGCCTCCATGGCCCAGACTTCCATTTCGCCGAGCCTCTGTCCCCCAAACTGGGCCTTGCCGCCGAGAGGCTGCTGGGTCACCAGGGAATAAGGGCCGATGGACCGGGCATGGATCTTATTGTCGACGAGATGATGGAGTTTCAGCATGTAGATCATGCCGACCGTAATTTCCTGATGGAAAGGTTCCCCGGTCCTCCCGTCGTAGAGAACGGTCTGGCCGGTCTCGGGGAGGCCGCTTGCCCGAAGCATGGCTTTGATCTCTTTTTCATCGGCCCCGTCGAAAACCGGCGTCGAAACCAGGATGCCCCTCTTGTGCCGGCGGACAAACTGACGGATTTCCTCTTCTCCGGCGCTGTGGATGAACTGGTCGAATTCGGGGGAGGAATAGACCGCCTTGAGTTCCTTTTTCAGGGCCTCCAGCCCGCAGTGTTTTTCGATGAGGGCATTGAGCTTTTCGCCCAGGCCCTTTGCCCCCCAACCCAGATGGGTCTCCAGGATCTGTCCCACATTCATCCGGGACGGAACCCCCAGGGGATTCAGGACGATGTCCACGGGTGTTCCGTCCTTGAAATAGGGCATGTCCTCTTCGGGAAGGATCCGGGAAAGCACACCCTTGTTTCCATGGCGGCCGGCCATCTTGTCCCCGACGGAGAGCTTCCTTTTGATGGCGATGTAGACCTTGACCAGTTTGATTACCCCAGGGGGCAGTTCATCCCCGGCCTTGACTTTCTCGATCTTCTCCGCAAAATAGGTTTCTACGAACTCCTTTTTCCGGGAGAGATTTTCATGCAGAACGCCGATCCTGGCCTCAATCTCCTCCTTCCCTTCCAGGGAAATCTCGCGCCAGAGTTCAAAGGGGATTCGCGCCAGAACCTCCTCGGTGATGGGTTCCCCCTTCTTGAGGAGGATCCGCTTCTTCCTTGGATCGGACACCTTTGAAGCCGATACCTTTCCGATCAGCATACCGGCGATCTGCTTCCTGACCCCTTCGGTAATGATCCGGATCTCGTCATCCCTGTCCTTGTACAGAAGCGAAACCGCCTCGTCTTCGATATACTGGGACCGGCTGTCGGGCTCGGTCCCTTTCCGGGCAAAGATCTTGGCATCGATCACCGTGCCCTCGACACCGGGGGGAACGCGCAGGGAGGTGTCCCGGACGTCGCTCGCCTTTTCCCCGAAGATCGCCCGCAGGAGTTTTTCCTCGGAGGAGAGCTGCGTCTCCCCCTTGGGGGTGATCTTCCCGACGAGAATATCCCCAGACTTGACCGCAACCCCCATGCGCACAATTCCGCTGTCATCGAGGTTCTTCAGGGCCTCGTCCCCGAGATTCGGGATATCCCGGGTGATCTCCTCCTTGCCCAGTTTGGTATCCCGGGCCATGGTCTCGAACTCTTCGATGTGGATCGAGGTGTAGATGTCGTCCTTGACGATCCGTTCGCTCACGAGGATCGAGTCTTCGTAGTTGTAGCCCCCCCAGGACATGAAGGCCACCATGACGTTTCTGCCCAGGGCCAGTTCCCCTTCGTCCGTGGCCGGGCCGTCCGCGATGATCTCCCCCTTGCGGACCTTTTGACCCTTGGCGACGATCGGCTTCTGGTTGAAGCAGGTATCCTGGTTGGAACGCTGGTACTTGATCAGGTTGTAGATATCGACCCCGGTGTCGAGCCCTTCCTTCTCCGGCGCGTCGCACTTGACAACGATCCGGGCGGCATCGACGCTTTCCACCACGCCGGAGCGCCGGGCCACCGCCACCGCACCGGAGTCTCGCGCCACGACCGATTCCATGCCCGTGCCCACGAGGGGGACTTCCGGCTTCATCAGCGGCACCGCCTGCCTCTGCATGTTGGATCCCATCAGAGCACGGTTCGCGTCGTCATGTTCGAGGAAAGGGATCAGGGTCGCCGCCACACTGACCAGCTGATTTGGGGAGACATCCATCATGTTCACATCCGTCGGAATGACGGAAAGAAAATCGCCCCCCTTCCGGGCGGAAATGAGGCCCCCGATGAATTTCCCGTTTTTATCGAGGGGGCGGTCGGCCTGGGCGATGATCAGGTTCTCCTCTTCGATGGCGGTCAGATAGCGGATCTCTTCGAGCACCTTCCCCTGGTTCACGACGCGGTATGGGGTTTCGATGAAACCGAAGGTGTTCACCCGGGCAAAGGTGCTCAGGGAGACGATCAACCCGATGTTCGGACCTTCCGGCGTCTCCACCGGACAGATGCGGCCGTAATGGGTGGGATGGACGTCGCGAACCTCAAAGCCCGCCCTTTCGCGGGTGAGGCCTCCCGGTCCGAGCGCGGACAATCTCCGCTTGTGCGTAATCTCCGAGAGGGGATTGGTCTGATCCATGAACTGGGACAGCTGGCTGCTGCCAAAAAACTCGTTGACGACGGCTGAAACCGGCTTGGCATTGATGAGATCGTGCGGCATCATCGTTTCGATGTCCTGAAGGCTCATCTTCTCCTTGATCGCACGCTCCATCCGGACCAGGCCAATCCGGTATTGATTTTCGATCAGTTCCCCCACCGAACGGACGCGTCGGTTTCCCAGATGGTCGATGTCGTCGACGCTGCACTCGCTCGAAGCATTTTTCAGATCGATCAGATACTTGACGGCCGCAAGAATGTCGTCGTTGCGCAGCACGGTCGTGTTCGTCGGAACATCCAAATGGAGCTTGTAATTCATTTTTGCCCGGCCCACATCGGAAAGATCGTAGCTTTCGGGCTCGAAAAAGAGGCTTGAAAAGAACTTCCTGGCCGTCTCCGGCGTCGGCGGATTGCTCGGCCTGAGCCTCCGATAGATCTCGATGATCGCTTCCTCGGCCGTTTCGATCCGATCCATCAGGAGCGTGTCTCGGATCGAGGCGTTCTCGCGGTCCGCGTCGAGCTGGATGAAGCGTAACGAGGAAATTTTGTTCTCCCGAAGGACCTGCAGCCCCCCCTCTGTCAACTCTTCGTTGCATTTGATCAGAATCTCGCCGGTCTGCGGATCCAGCACATCGGAAGAGAGGATCCTGCCGATGAGATCCTCGTCGCTCAACGGGATCCGGGTGATTTTCGCCTCGGCCATCTTCTTCAACAGAGGCTTCGAGATCTTTCTTCCCTTCTTGACGACGATCTCACCCGACCGGGTTACGACATCTGCGGGGGCTTTCTCCCCGATCAGGGCGTCACTGATTTTCAGATAGAATCGACCTTCTTTTAGCAGGGCCTCCTCGATGCTGTAAAAAAAGTTCAGGATGAATTCTGTGGAGTTGCCCATTGCTTTCAGCAGGATCGTCACCGGCATCTTCCGCCGGCGATCAATCCGCACGTAGAGAAGATCTTTGGAGTCGAACTCCAAATCGAGCCAGGATCCGCGGATCGGGATGATCCGGGCCGAATAGATCAACTTTCCACTCGCCAGGGTTTTCCCCTTGTCATGGTCGAAAAAGATCCCCGGCGAACGGTGCAGCTGGCTGACGATCACCCTCTCCGTACCGTTGACGATGAAGGTGCCGTTTTCGGTCATCAAGGGGATCTCGCCAAAGTAGATCTCCTGCTCCTTGATATCCCGGATGGGCTTGGGCTCCGAATTCCGATCCGTATCGAAAACGACCAGCCTCACCACGATCTTCAGCGGCGCCGCATAGGTCATTCCCTTCTGGACGCACTCCTGCATGTCATACCGGACAGCGCCGATCTTGTAACTGACAAACTCCAGAGAACATTTCCCACTGAAGTCGAAGATGGGGAAAACGCTGTGAAAAGCCCCCTGCAGTCCGTGGTTCTCCCGACGGTCCGGATCGATCTCCTGCTGCAGAAACTTCCTGTAGGAATCGGTCTGGATATCGATCAGGTTGGGGATGTCCAGTATCTTCCGGATACGCCCAAAATTCTTTCTGTACTCGCCCATGGCATCCTTTCGGCTTTCAGCCGGCAATCCACAAATCCTTGAGGGACAAGAACCCCATTCAACCTGCATCTCTGCCGTGTTCTGCAGACATCCTGTTGCTGATCGGGGTTCTGATCCCTGACGCTCTCCTGGAGAACGTCTAATTATTTAATCTCAACTGTGCCGCCAACCTCTTCGATCTTCTTTTTGATGTCGGCCGCTTCATCCTTGGAAACGCCCTCCTTGATGGGCTTGGGAACTCCGTCCACCATGTCCTTGGCTTCCTTGAGACCCAGTCCGGTGATCGCCCTGACCACCTTGATCACCTGGATCTTCTGTTCGCCGAATCCCGTGAGGATCGCGTCAAACTCGGTCTTCTCTTCGACCGGCGCGGCCTGTGACGCTCCTGCGACAGCGGCCGCAACCGCGACCGGCGCGGCGGCGGTGACGCCAAATCTCTGTTCCAGTTCCTTCACCAGTTCCGAAAGTTCAAGAACCGTCATCCCCTCGATGAATTTTACAACATCTTCCTTCGTGATCTCGTTCGCCATTGTCCTTTTCCTTCCTGTATGTTTTTGTAATGGTTAGTTTTCTGAAGCCTTTTTCTCCCGATAGGCATCGAGGACCCCCACAAAATTCCTCGGGACCGCGCTCAACACGTTCACGAGGGATGCCTGAACCCCGACCATCAGGGAAAGCAGTTTCCCGATGAGCACCTCGCGACTCGGCAGCTCGGCCAGCGTCGTGAGCTGGTCCCTGCTGAGGGGTTTGCCATGCATCATGGCCGCCTTGATTTCAAGATTGGCATTCTTCCTGGCAAAATCGACGAGGGCCTTCGTGGTTTCGACCACATCCCCCCGGGTGATCGCCACGGCCAGGGGACCCCGGAAATGCTCTTCCAGAACGATGAAGTCGGTCTCCCGGGATGCGATGGTCAGCAGGGTGTTCTTCACGACCCTCAGTTCCGCGTTCGATTTGCGCAACGCAATCCGGAGCGCCGTCATCTTCGCCACATCCATCCCGCTGAACCCGGTCAGAACAGCCAGCTTGAAATCTTTCAGTTTCTCGTGGAGCTCGGCAGCAACCTGCTCTTTCGTTCTCCGATCCAATCCTTAACCTCCTTTCCTCAGATGGTCCGTTTCGGGCGCCCTCCGAAGAGGGCCCCGGGGCAAGTCAGAGAACAGAGCAACATACAGGATGATTCCGATGGACCCGAAATGCCACATCCCAAGTCTCGGCAGGCCGATCGATCTCGTTTAAAACCCTGTACCTGCTGTCTCAGACCCTTCTTCATGATTTTCAACCGGCCCTTGATCCGGGCCAGTCGTCTAAACGCTCCTTACCGTAAGAGGATCCACCTTCAGTCCGGGACCCATCACGGACGACAGCGCAATGCTTCTCAAATAAATACCCTTACTCGAGGCGGGTTTCAGTTTGATGATCATTTCCAGAAGGGCCAGAAAATTCTCGGTCAATTTTTCCGCGCCGAATGAAACCTTTCCGACGGGGCAATGGACGATGCCCGCCTTCTCCACACGGAATTCGACCTTGCCGGCCTTGAGCTCTTGGACGGTTCTGCCGACGTCGAAGGTCACCGTTCCCACCTTCGGATTGGGCATGAGGCCGCGGGGACCGAGGATCTTCCCCAGCTTTCCAACACTTCCCATCATGTCCGGCGTGGCGATGACCCGGTCGAATTCGAGCCAGCCGCCCTTGATCTTTTCGATCACTTCGTCCGAACCGACCACATCTGCGCCTGCTTCAAGGGCTTCCTTCTCCTTTTCGCCCTTGGCAAAAACGAGCACCCGGACCGCTTTTCCCAATCCATGGGGTAAAACCACGGAGCCGCGCACCATCTGGTCGGCATGAGCCGGATTGACGCCCAACCGGATGGCGGCATCAACCGTTTCGTCGAATTTCGCCCTGGCCGTGCCGACGACCAGAGACATCGCTTCCTCGACGGGGTAACGCTTCCCTGCCTGAACCTTCTTCGCCGCTTCTGCGTACTTCTTCCCTCTCTTCGCCATGCCAAACCCTCAAATGGAAGCCACCCTCTCGAAACAGGGCCTCCCCAAAAAGTCCCCTTTTAAAAACCCCGCAAGCCCATCCCCCGGCGTTCTGCCGGAAGCGCCCCGGACCCTCATCCCGCTATTTCGATCCCCATGGATCTCGCCGTTCCTTCAACGATCCGGATCGCGCCCGCGATGTCCACCGCATTCAGATCGTTGTACTTCAGCTCCGCGATCTCCCTGACCTGCTTGGCCGTCACCACTCCCACCTTGTCGCGCTTCGGGTTTCCCGACCCCTTGGCGATTTTCGCCGCCTGCTTCAGAAGAACCGAGGCCGGGGGTGTCTTGGTCACGAAAGTGAACGATCGGTCCGCAT
Organism: Syntrophaceae bacterium; assembly: GCA_041310125.1. Classification (GTDB taxonomy): domain Bacteria; phylum Desulfobacterota; class Syntrophia; order Syntrophales; family UBA5619; genus JAKAFS01. The sequence continues at coordinate 10,304 of JBFYYH010000174.1, forward strand.
AGACCGTAATGACGACCGGGACAACC
>JBFYYH010000175.1:0-5198 GCA_041310125.1 Syntrophaceae bacterium
AACCGCGCCTACGTCCGTCCGCAGACGCTCGCATCGGGAAAGACGTACTCCAGCATGCGCTCCCAGTATTACGCGCAATGCGGCGAGGGGAAGGTCTCTCTGGGGACGGCCCTCTACTTCGGCGACGGCGGGAAACTGACGCACATCGATTTCCGGCGGGACTGGCAGTCGAAATTCGCCGCGCCGGAGAAGGGCTCCGACGTCGCCGCGGCCATGGTTCAGGCCTGCGAACGGATCGCCGGGACTTCAGGCAGCGGCGATGCAGGGGCACTGAAGAAAGGGGAGACCGGACAGACCGTCCCCGCAAAACCCCTCCGGAGGACCGTTTCCACCGGTTCGGGCATCGTGATCACCCGCGACGGCCTCATCCTGACGAACGAGCATGTGGTCCGGCAGTGCAACGCCGTCGAGGTCGTCCTCGATTCCGGGCGCACGGTGAAGGCCGCGCCAAAGTTTGCGGACGCGGCCCGGGATCTGGCGCTGCTCGCGGTGGAGGAATCGTTCCCGCTGGTGGCGCCCGTGCGGATGGATGCCGCGCCGCGGCTGGGCGAGCCGGTGGCGGTGGTCGGCTACCCGCTGGTCCAGGTGCTCAGCGCACAACCCAATGTCAGTTTCGGCTCTGTGAATTCGACGGTCGGCGTGAAGGGCAATCCCGCACAGATGCAGATCGATGTCCCGATCCAGAAGGGGAACAGCGGGGGACCGGTGTTCGACGCGGCGGGAAACGTGATCGGCATCGTGGTCTCCAAGCTCGACGCCCTGAAATTGGCGCAAAGAACCGGAGATCTTCCGCAGAACATCAATTTCGCGATCCGCGGCGACGCCGTGCGGTCGTTCCTGGAGGCCCAGGGGGTCGATTTCACGGCCTCGTCTTCCTCCGCCAAACTGGAGAATACCGAGATTGCCCGGCGCGGCACCGCGGTCACCGTCCTCGTCCGCTGCATCCGGGAGCCGGCGAAACCCTCCCCGGCCCCTTCCACGCCGGCATCTCCCTGAATTCCGGCATTTGAAGTAAAATCCCCCCGCGCCTGCCTCGGATCGGAGTCCGGGACAGGCGCCGTCATCCATTCCCCTCCCGGATTCCTGCTCCCCGCCCGCACGGGGACAAGCTTCGCGGGAATGACATTGGTTGCTTTTTTGTTGCCCGCATAACCGTGCGGGCGCGTCCGGGGCCGCCCCCGTTACAATCCCGCATTGGACTCCTCTTTGCCGGCGGCATGGTCCTCCATCTCCCGATGATACTTCTGGAGCGATTTGACGCATGCCCGCCCCGACCGGTGCTCGGCGATTCCCACGACGGAGGCGTGGGCGGCCGCGGTCGTAGTCACATAGGGAATCCTGTACTTGATGGCCGCCTTTCGGATATAGGCGTCGTCCGTAGCGCTCATCTTGCCGATCGGCGTGTTGATGATCAGCTGGATCGCTCCGCTTTTGATCTCGTCGACGACATTCGGCCGCTGGGGCTCATGCACCTTGTAGCTCAATTCGGTCTTGATGCCGTTTTGCTGGAGGAAGGCGCAGGTGCCTCCGGTGGCCTTGATGCGGAAGCCGAGCTCCTGGAAGCTGCGGGCCGATTCGAGGACGAAGGGCTTGTCCTTGTCGGTCACGGAAATGAAGACCGCGCCTTCGAGCGGCAGCGGTGACTGCGCAGCCTCCTGGGATTTGAAATAGGCCATGCCGAACGTCGGGGCCATGCCCAGCACCTCGCCGGTCGAACGCATTTCCGGTCCCAGGATCGGGTCCACCTCCGGGAACATATTAAACGGCAGAACGACCTCCTTGACGCCGATGTGCGGAATGGTTTTCCGCCGGAGGTTCAGGTCGGCGAGCTTCTCTCCCAGCATGAGCCGCGTGGCGATGCCGGCCATCGACACGTTGCACACCTTCGACACCAGCGGCACGGTGCGCGAGGCGCGGGGATTCGCCTCCAGCACATACACCTGGTCATTGCAGATGGCGTACTGGATGTTCATCACGCCGCAGACCTTCAGCTCGCGGCTGATGCGCAGGGTGTATTCTTCGATGGTCTTGATGTGGCGCTCGCTGAGCGTGACCGGCGGAATGGCGCAGGCCGAATCGCCGGAGTGGATGCCGGCAAGTTCGATGTGCTCCATGACGGCCGGGACAAAGGCGTCGACGCCGTCGGCCAGCGCGTCGGCCTCGGCCTCGATGGCGTTTTCCAAGAACCGGTCGATCAGGATGGGCCGCTCCGGCGTCAGGTCCACGGCAGCGTTGACGTACTCCCGGAGCATGTCGTCGTCATGCACGACTTCCATGCCGCGGCCGCCCAGGACGAACGACGGCCTGACCATGACGGGATAGCCAATGCGCTCGGCGATCCGGTGGGCCTCCTGGTAGCTGGAGGCCATGCCGGATTCGGGCATGGCGATGCCCATTTTTGCCATCATCTGCCGGAAGCGGTCCCGGTCTTCGGCCAGGTCGATGATGTCGGGCGTGGTGCCGAGAATCGTCACGCCGGCGGCCGCCAGTTCCCCCGCGATGTTCAGCGGCGTCTGGCCGCCGAACTGGACGACGACCCCTTCGGGCTTCTCCTTCTCGTAGATCGCCAGGACGTCCTCGACGGTCAGCGGCTCAAAGTAGAGCTTGTCGGAGGTGTCGTAGTCGGTCGAGACGGTCTCGGGGTTGCAGTTGACCATGATCGTCTCAAAACCCGCCTCGCGCAGGGCGAAGGCCGCATGGACGCAGCAGTAGTCGAATTCGATCCCCTGGCCGATCCGGTTCGGGCCGCCGCCGAGGACCATCACCTTCTTCCGGGAACTGGACGGCACGCGGTCGGGCCGGTTGTAGGTGGAATAGTAGTAGGCGGCGTTCTCGACGCCACTGACCGGCAGCGCATCCCACGCCTCGGCGCAGCCCACCCTTTTGCGCTGCTCGCGGATCTTCGCCTCGGGAATCGCGAGGAGCCGGCCGAGGTACTTGTCGGCAAAGCCGTCCTTTTTGGCCCGGACGAGCAGTTCATCGGGCAGCTCCCTGCCCTTGAAGGCGAGGATCTCCTCCTCCAGGTCCACCAGTTCCTTCATCTGCCGGATGAACCAGGGCTTGATGTAGGTCTTGGCAAAGAGCTCCTCCACCGTCGCGCCCTTGCGGAGCGCTTCGTACATGATCCACTGCCGCTCGCTGGACGGTTCGTTGAGCATCGTCATCAGTTCCGGAAGAGGGCGCCGGTTGAAATCCTTGGCGAAGCCCAGCCCGTGGCGGCCGTTTTCGAGCGAGCGGATCGCCTTCTGGAAGGCCTCCTTGTAGGTTTTGCCGATGCTCATCACCTCGCCGACGGCGCGCATCTGCGTCCCCAGCTTGTCTTCGGAGCCCTTGAACTTCTCGAAGGCCCAGCGGGAGAACTTCACGACGACATAGTCGCCGGAGGGGGTGTATTTCTCCAGGGTCCCGTCACGCCAGTAGGGGATCTCGTCGAGCGTGAGCCCCCCGGCCAGCTTGGCCGAAACCAGCGCGATCGGAAAGCCGGTCGCCTTGGAGGCCAGGGCTGACGAGCGCGAGGTGCGCGGGTTGATCTCGATGATGACGACCCGTCCCGTCTTCGGATCGTGGGCGAACTGGATGTTCGTCCCGCCGATGACGCCGATCGCCTCGACGATGCGGTAGGAGTAATCCTGGAGCTTCGCCTGGAGCTTCGGGTCGATCGTCAGCATCGGGGCGACGCAGTAGGAGTCGCCTGTGTGCACGCCCATCGCATCGACGTTTTCGATGAAGCAGACGGTGATCATCTGGTTCTTGGCGTCGCGGACAACCTCCAGCTCCAGCTCTTCCCAGCCGAGGACCGACTCCTCGATCAGGATCTGGCCGACGAAGCTGGCGGAGAGACCGCGGCCGGCGATCACGCGGAGCTCTTCCACGTTGTAGACGAACCCGCCGCCCGTGCCCCCCATCGTGTAGGCCGGACGGACGACGACCGGATAGCCGATTTCGGCGGCGACCTTTTCCGCCTCCTCGACGCTGAAGGCCGGGGCGCTCTTGGGCATGTCGATCCCCAGCCGCTTCATGGTCTCCTTGAAGATGATCCGGTCCTCCCCCTTTTCGATCGCCTCGGCTTCGACCCCGATGATGCGGACGCCGTATTTGGCCAGGACGCCGGCCTTGGCCAGTTGCGAGGAGAGGTTCAGGCCGGTCTGGCCCCCCAGGTTGGGCAGGAGGGCGTCCGGCCTCTCCTTCTCGATGATCTCCGTCAGGGCCTGGACCGTCAGCGGCTCGATGTAGGTGGCGTCCGCCATGCCGGGGTCGGTCATGATGGTGGCGGGGTTGGAGTTGACCAGCACGATCTGGTAGCCCAGGCCGCGCAGGGCCTTGCAGGCCTGGGTGCCGGAATAATCGAACTCGCACGCCTGGCCGATGATGATGGGACCGGAGCCGATGATCAGGACCTTATGGACGTCGTTTCGTCGGGGCATAAAATTCCTCTCTTCTTTCCGTGCGCTTGTTCCACAAGCGCCTCCTGTTTTCGTTTCGGGCTTATCCGGCAGCCGCCAAGCCTGCTTTGCGAGCGGCCCAATTTCATGCGCCCCGGGGATTCTCAGACCGGGAAACAGTGGCAGGAGATCGACCCGGCAAAGGGCGGCCGGAGGATCCCCGCCTCGGTGACGATCGCCGCAATCAGGTCGTGCGGGGTCACGTCGAAGGCGGGATTCCAGACGGAAATTCCGTCCGGGGCGGTCCGGACGCCCTGCACATGGGTGAGTTCATCGGGGCTGCGCTCTTCGATCGGGATCGCGCTGCCGTCGGTAAGCGACGGGTCGATCGTCGAGAGGGGAGCGGCGATGTAGAACGGAATCCCGTGGACCTTTGCCAGGACCGCCAGGGCGTAGGTCCCGATCTTGTTCGCCGCGTCGCCGTTTGCGGCGATCCGGTCCGCGCCGACGATCACCAGGTCGACCTTCCCCCGCTTTATCAGAAAGCCCGCCATGTTGTCGGCAATCAGCGTGCAGGCGATCCCCTCCCGCATGAGCTCCCAGGCGGTCAGCCTCGCCCCCTGGAGGACGGGGCGGGTCTCGTCGACCCAGACGTGGAGCTTTTTCCCCGCTTCCCATGCGGCGCGGATCACCCCGAGGGCGGTCCCGTAGCCGGCGGTGGCGAGCGCCCCGTCGTTGCAGTGGGTGAGGATCCGGGAGCCGTCCGGGATCAGCTCGCTTCCATTCGCGCCCAGCCGCCGGTTGACCGAGACATCC
>JBFYYH010000176.1:0-4703 GCA_041310125.1 Syntrophaceae bacterium
CTCAAGCCAGGCCCCCACAAGATCCAGGGTATCGGCGCCGGTTTCATCCCCGATACACTCGACCTCTCCGTCGTCGATCTGGTGGAACAGTTCGAAAGCGGTTAGGCGATTGAGTTTGCCATGCGTCTCGCCAAGGAAGAGGGCCTGCTGGTGGGCATCTCCTGCGGCGCCGCCATGGCGGCGGCAATCCGCCTGACCCGGCTGGAGGAGTTTGCCGGCAAGACGATCGTGGTCATCCTGCCGGATGGCGCCGAACGGTACCTCTCGACCGCGCTCTTCGAGGGAATTTGAGGCGGAAACGCCTGGAAACTTTATGGATGAAGAGCGCTACACTGTCGCATGGCCGGCCGAGGTGACTCCCTTGTCCCGTGATCTGATCTGCCTGATGTGTCCGAACGGCTGTCATCTGACCCTCGACCCCGAAAGCGACCAGGGCGTCCGGCTTCAGGGCCACGGCTGCGACAGGGCCTTCGATTTTGCCCGCATCCTCCTCGACGGCGAAAAGTGCTCCATCGCCGGGAAGGAGAGGTCCGCCGCCCACAGCGATGAAGAGATTCGACGGGTTGCCTCGCTCTGGGGGATCGCCTTGGCCGCCGTCCATCCGGACCTGGTCCCGGACGGGAGCCCGGAACGGACGCTCTTCCGCGTCGTCATCGAAGACGAAACAGGAATGCGTTTTGTCCTGGAGCAGATCCCCGCTTCGTCCTGTTATGCGAAGATGAGGATCATTCGCACGCTGGAGTTTCTTTCCGAAAAGGGGCTCAGCCGGATCACGCCCTATCTGGCCGATTCCGGGGGGAAGCAGATCCAGACCCATGGCCGGGGGCTCTGGCAGCTGTCCCCTTTTGTCCAGGGCATCCCCCTGGACCGCCGGACCTATCTCCATGAAGGCTGGCGCGCGGAGGTCCTTTCGCGATTTCTGATCGAACTGAGGGAGAAATCCCGGGGGATTCCCTTTTATCGGCCCGAGGAAAGTTTTTCGCTCAGGAACTATATTGTGGATCTCGTCCGCCAGATCGAGAAACACGCAACGGAACGGATGCCGCGGATCCGCCCCGTGGTTGCCTTTCTGGAAAAGGATTTCATGGGCGTTCATGACCGTCTCCCGGTCGGTTTCTGCCACGGGGACTATCATCCGCTGAACATCATCTGGGGCGAAGGGGAGATCCGCTCCGTCATCGATTGGGAATTTGCCGGGATGAAGCCGGAGATCTACGACCTGGCCAACCTGGTGGGCTGTCTCGGGATGGAACACCCCCACAGCCTCGCCGGGAACCTGGTCGTGAATCTGATCTCGCGCCTGAAGGCCGCCGGCATTTTCTCAGAAATCAGCTGGGACCATTTTCACGAGTTCGTCGTGGCGCTGCGCTTTGCATGGCTTTCCGAATGGCTGCGCAGGGAAGACCGGGAGATGGTGGACCTTGAGCTCGAATACATGGATCTCCTGATTCAAAACCGCGAGCCTCTCCGGGAGGAATGGGCGGGATGACGGGATTTGCAACAAAGGCCGCTTTCTCCTGAACGCCTCTTCATGACCCCGATCTTCCCTCCCGGTCCGATCCCTTCATTTTTTGCCGTTCGACCATCGCGGCCAGCGTGGTGCTCTCCAGCGTCTGCTGCATGTTCTTCGACGCCTCCCCCCAGACGTCCCGGCTGATGCAGGAGGGGGAGCGGTCGCAGAAAGACGGGTCGTCCACACAGTCCACCAGGCAGAGAGGCCCTTCCAGGACCTGGAGGATCTCCTTGAGCGAGATGTTCTCCGGCGCCTTTCCCAGGGTGTATCCCCCGTGGGCGCCCCGCTGCGAACCGACGAGGCCCGCCATCTTCAGCGGGTTGATCAATTGCCAGAGGTACTTCTCGGAGATCCCCTGGCGATCGGCGATCTCCCGGAGAAGAACGGGCCCCTCCCCGTAGCGAAGGGCCAGATCCAGCATCAGCCGCACCCCGTATCGCCCCCGCGTCGAAAGTTTCATCGATCCCTCCGTCCCTATCTCTACCTATTCTATGATTTTGGTAGACAACTTACCCGGAAAAGGCCGCCTGTCAAGTCCTTTCTGAGTCCTTTCTGAGAGCCGGTTCTGATACAATTTTTATATCGTCAATCATTCTGAACCTTTGAAAGATTTCCTCTTGACTTTCCGCCTTGGCTCGTCTAATCGTCACGCTGACCACACGCCCCGGGGGCTTCCGAAAAACAGGGACAAGGAGTGAATCATGCGCATCGCCATCATGGGACAGGCCGCCTTCGGCGCCAGGGTCCTGGAAACCCTCGCCGACCGGGGGGAAAAGATCATCGCCGCCTGGCTTCCCCAAGGGAAAGCGGCGGGGAAGCCCGATCCCCTGAAACTCGCCGCGGAGGGCCGCGGGATCCCGGCCTTCCAGCCGGGCAGCTACAAGTCGCCGGAGGCGCTGCGGGAATTCCGCTCCCTGGAGAGCGATCTATTGATCATGGCCTTCGTCACGGACATCATCCCGCTGGCCTTCGTCGAGGCTCCCGCAAGGGGAACCATCTGCTACCACCCCTCCCTCCTGCCCCGCCACAGGGGCGGAAGCGCGATCAACTGGGCGGTGATCCTGGGGGACCGGGAGACGGGCCTTTCGATCTTCTGGCCGGACGCCGGGATCGACACAGGACCGGTCCTCCTCCAGAAGCGGATTCCGATCGGTCCCGAGGACACGACCGGCTCTCTCTATTTCGACCATCTTTTCCCCCTCGGCGTCGAGGCGATCGCGGAGTCCGTCGATCTGATCAAGACCGGGAAAGCCCCCCGACTGGTCCAGGACGAGAGCCTCGCCACCTACGAACCCCTCTGCAACGACCGGGTGGCCGGGATCGACTGGGGCAAACCCGCGCGGGAGGTCCACAACCTGATCCGCGGCTGCGATCCGCAGCCGGGCGCCTACTCCTTTTGCCGGGGGCAGAAGGTCCGCTTCTTCGAGGTCAGGCTCGACGCAGACGCCCCCTCCGGCGCACCGGGCGAGGTCCTCGCAGCGGATGAAGGGGGAATCGCCGTGGCCGCCGGGGGCGGCGCGATCCGGATCGGCAAGGTGCGGACGGAAAAGGGGAAGCAGGATGCCGCCGCCTTTGCCGCGGAGGCGGGAATCCAGCCGGGCGACCGCTTCTCGGCCGCCTGAAGACGGGAGAAGAAACAGCGTAAAGGCTTCCCCTTTGCGTTCTTCATCCGCACCCCCCCGGATCATCCTCCTTTTCGTCCTCCAAGCCGTTTCCGGAGAACGGGGCGGAGGCGCTTTTCCGCTACCGGCCCGCCGGGCAGACGGCCATGCAACGGAAACAGGGGTACTCGAAGCCGATGAAGGAGGCCTGGTAGAGGGCCATGAACCTCGTCCCGAAGCGGGGGGGGACGACGAGAGACCTCACGCCGGATGATGATCAGCGAAATGAACGGATAAGAAAAGGAAAAATTCGTTCAAAAAATAAACCTTGACTTTCAGCAGGGATCCGCGTACAAGTCCGCCCGTCTCCCGGAGGCCGGTTGGGCCGTTCGGGGTTCTTCAAGGGTTGGATACAGACATTTTGAAGTGCAAAGGCTGCCGCCATGCTCCCAAAGGGTCTTGGCGGTTTTTGTTTCTGTCAGCGTGTTCGTCCGACTTTGAAAAATTTTCAAGAAAGGAGGATGCACACCATGTCAGAAGGTACAGTGAAGTGGTTCAATGAGCAGAAAGGCTTCGGCTTCATCGAGAAGGCCGAAGGCGGCGACGTGTTCGTTCACTACAGCGCCATTCAGGCCGGCGGTTTCAAGACGTTGGCCGAGGGCCAGCGGGTCAGTTTCGACATCGCCCAGGGCAAGAAAGGCCCGGCCGCGGAGAACGTGAAGGCCGTCTAACCAAAAGGCCAAACCCCGGAGGCACTCCCGTCCCTTAAAAGAGGGTGCGGGGGTGCCTTTTTTTTGCCCCGGAACCGAGAGGAGGAAGGATCATGGCAAGAACGAAGTTCACCTTCGAAAAGCGGCAGAAGGAGCTGGCGAAGAGGAAAAAGAAAGAGGAGAAGACGGCCCGCCGTGCCGAAGCGAAGCGGATGAAAACCGGGGCGGAGCCCGGCAGCGGCGAAGAGCCGGGGATCGACGGGATGGATGGAGAAGCGGGGCCGGCCCGGGAAATGACCGAGAACACTTCCCCGGACGATCCGGATTCCAAATAGACTTCTTTGCCTCTTCCTCCCGTTCGCTGAATACCGTATTTCACAGTCGCGGGGGCGTTTCCTTCAGGACAGAACCGCCAGGACTTGAAGGCCCGGCTTCGCAAAATACGCAACCGGGACCTGCGAAACGGGGCGCCTGGACTGCGTTTATTGTCCTTGACGGACCTTCCTCACCGGTGTTATCTGAACATCCGTGTCTCCGTCGCGATCCGCCTGCGCTGATGCTTCTCCGCGCGGAACCGTTTTCAACAGAATTCCCTTTTTGCGATCGCGCCCCGACTCTTCATCCACGGCCAAAACAAACCGGAAAGGGAGGCTTATGACCGAACCAGAGATCCGGAAGATCCTCGTCATCGGCGGCGGGACGATGGGAAAACAGATCGCCCTCCAGGGCGCCCTGCACGGCTGCAATGTCGTCCTTTACGATCTGCAGACCGAACTCCTCGAGAAGGCCCTGGCCGGCATCCGGAAGATGGCCGGGCGGGTGGCGGCGCATCAGGGCGTCCCGCCCGGACAAGCCGAAACCATCCTCGAGCGGATCGCG
>JBFYYH010000177.1:0-5959 GCA_041310125.1 Syntrophaceae bacterium
TTTTGAAGTCTTTTTCCCGCCGGATCTCCCGGACTCACCCCGGCAACCCGTCCGCCCTCACCCATCATCCGGAGCTGGCCCTCCAGGTTGGCGTCCCAGAACTGGCAGGCCACGCCGTGGCGCCGGAGCGCCGCCGCGAGCCTTGCCGGACCTTCCGGCGCCTCGGTAGCCTTCGCCACCGGCGGATGGATCAGGACCATGCCGCCCCCCGCGTTCATCCGCTCATCCCTTCCTGCTTCGACAATCAATCCCTCCCCGCAGATTTGGCCCTCTTCTGGGCGTACATCAATCCATCCGCCGCCGACATCAGCTGGTCCAGGGAGACCGGGGATTGGGGATCGTAGAGGGCCGTTCCCCAACTCAGGGAAAGCCTGTACGATCGTGATGCCGCTGAATTCAATCGATCAATGTTCTGCTGAAGGCGTTCCGAGAAGGCTTCCGGACCCAGGTCCGCCGTTTCGATCGCCAGAACGGCAAATTCGTCCCCGCCCATGCGGGCAATGATGTCCGTTTCCCGGAAAGTCTGGCGGAGGATGTCGGCCGTCTCGACCAGGGCCTGGTTTCCCGTCTCGTGCCCGAGCGTGTCGTTGATCCGTTTCAAACCGTCGCAATCGACGAAGGTGAGCCGCATCGGCCTTCCGGCGCGGTTCGCCGCCTTGAGCTGCTGCTCCGCCAGCGTGACGAATCCCCGTCGATTGTAGAGCTCCGTCATCTCGTCCCGGAAGGACATTTCGCGGATCTCCTCCTCCGCACGCTTGCGTTCGCTGATATCCGTCGCGATGTGGATGATTTCCGTGACGCGCCCCTGCGGATCGAGGACGGGTGTGCAAGAAACAAGGTAGACGCCGCCGAACGCCTGCATTTCCCCCTCCACGGTCCCAAGCCGGCCGGAAGCCAGCAACCTTTCCATGGGGCAGCCCTCCGGGGGGGAGGCGCAATCCCTGCCATGGAATATCTCATGGCACTTCCTGCCGATGAGGTCTGTTTCAGGCCGTTTAGAGGCGAGCTCTACCGCCCGGTTGGCGGCCAGGATTCGATGCTGCGGATCCAAAATCACGGTGGGATGGCCGATCGCCTGAAAGATGTTCTGCCAATTCCTGTCGGTTTGAGTCATCGGCTCTTCCTCCCGTCCGAGTTTGATTTTCGATCCTGGCGCCATGGAGAGCATCTTGTGTTGCTTATGAGGAAACCTTCCATAAAGTCAAGCGGATTCCCTGCAATCCCCCGCAGGAGACCGGAAGCCCGGCTCTTGGATCGTCCTGCACGGAATCGCGTTGACCGATGCGGAGAAATGCCTATAATGAGCCGGGCGGAAAACATTTGGATGACCCGCGGGGGAAAGTGAAATCGGCAAAAGCAAGACCCGCTGAAAAGCGAGTATTCCTTGCGAGGGGGACAACTCCGCAAGAGCGGTGCCGGGGAAACGGATGGACCGCGGCGTCCCCGGCCGGCAAACGGGCGGGAAGGAAAGACCGGAATGAAGCAGGACCTGCGAAATCGCCATTTTGACCTCATCGCCTTCGCCTACGACCGCCTCCTCGGACCGCCGCGGGAAGCCGCCGCCTTGAAGGAGATGCTCCGACTCCCCGCCCGGGGTTGGCTCCTGGACGCGGGAGGAGGAACAGGACGGGTCTCCTTCCTCCTCAGGTCGTTCGTGGACGGCGGCGTCGTGGCCGACCTCTCCGGGAAGATGCTCCGGATGGCCAAGGGTAAAAACGGCCTGGAATGCGTCAGGACCCGGACGGAGTGTCTCCCTTTCCCGGACCGAACCTTCGCACGGGTAATGATCGTCGACGCCCTCCACCATTTCTCTCGAATCGAGGAGTCGATTGCGGAGCTGGTCCGCGTTCTGAAACCGGGGGGGTGGATCCTTGTCGAAGAGCCGGATTTTTCCCTTCCCGTCGTAAAGCTCGTCGCGATTGCAGAGAAGCTGCTGCTCATGGAAAGCCATTTCCGGACGCCGGAGCGCATCGCATCTGCGCTGCGTGTGCACGGTCTCGTTCCCGAAATGCGGCGCAGCGGCCGGTTCCGGGCTTGGATCTTTGCCGAAAAAACCGTCTGAACAGAGACAGAGGAGGAAATCATGCCCTTCGTGAACATCAAGATCACGCGCGACGGAGCGACCCGGGAGCAAAAGGAAAAGCTCATCCGGGGGGCCACGCAGCTTCTCGTGGACGTGCTGGGGAAAAACCCGGCCACCACGGTTGTGGTCATCGACGAGGTTGACACCGACAACTGGGGAATCGGGGGCGAATCGGTCACCGTCAGGCGGCGCGGATGAGGCTTTTCGTCATCAGCGACATTCACGGGATGACAAAGCCGATCCATGAGGCGGGAGCGCTCATCCGCGAGGCCGATTGGGTCGTCGTTGCCGGCGATCTCACCCGAAGCAAAACACGGGCCGAGGCCGCCGAGATCGTGGCCTGCATCGAACAATATTCGCCCCGCATCCTCGCCGTCCATGGAAACTGGGACAGGGAGGAAGTCAAGGACTTCCTGGAGGTAAAAGGGTACAGCCTTCACGGGACGGGCCGGATTGTGGAGGGGATCGGCTTCTTCGGTCTGGGCGGGTCTTCGCCGACACCGATGAAGACGGCAACGGAATACACCGAAGAAGAGATCGAAGCATGCCTCCGGACGGGGCATGAAAAAGTCCGTGATGCGCCTCGGGTCGTTCTGATCTCCCATGTCCCGCCCCGGGGCGTCCGGGACAGGACCTTTCTCGGTCTCCGCGGGGGAAGCCGCAGCGTGCATGCGTTTCTTGCGGAAAATCCGGTGTCCCTCTGCCTGTGCGGCCATATCCATGAGGCGGCGGGGATCGAGCGCATTCATGACACAATCGTGGCCAACGCGGGGAGTTTCAAGAAGGGGCACTACCTGTCCGTCGATATCGGTCCGGATCTCACGGTCGCAGCCGGCAGGGTGGACCATTGACCCGGACCTGCGGCCGGGAAGTTTCCGCATTCAGCGAGGTCTTTCCTTCTCGAGGGTCTCTCCTTTTGTGCGCCCCTGTGGTATGATCGGCCCGCGTTTCTGCCCGGCGGGGCCGCTTCCCTCCGCGGATCGGTCCCCCGGGTAGCGAGAACGGCAGGGAATCCGAAAGGAAACGGAGCTGCCGGAACCGACCCTCATGAAACGGGATGCCAGAAAATGAATGCATTCTCTCGCGGGTCCGCCCCGCTCCGTAAGGCGGCCTGGATCGATTACGGCAGGTTTCTCCTGCTTGTGGGAGTGGCCGTCTGGCTCCTGGCCCTGGGGACCCGGGGCCTGGGCTACCCCTGGCAGTGGTACCGCGTCCCCCCCTTCCTCTTCTCGGCAGACAACGGCATCTGGACGGCCGGCCCCCTCCTCCGGGGCCTCGCCGTGACCCTGCAGATCTCCCTCCTCTCGCTCGTAGGTTCCCTCCTCTTCGGCCTGACCGCCGCGCTGCTGCGCCTTTCCTCCTCCTTCAGCGCGCGGGCCCTCGCCCGGGGCTACCTGGAGCTCATCCGGAATACGCCGCTGCTCATCCAGATCTTCTTCGTCTACTTCGTCCTCTCGCCGGTTCTCGACATCGGCGCCTTCGCCTCAGCGACCCTGGCGCTGAGCCTCTTCGAGGGGGCCTACGCAGCGGAGATCCTCCGCGCGGGGATCGTCTCCCTGCACCGGGGACAGTGGGAAGCCGCCCACAGCCTGGGGCTCGGCACCTTCGACACCTACCGCCATGTGATCCTCCCCCAGGCCGTCCGCCGGGTCCTGCCCCCTCTTGCCGGACAGGCGATCTCGCTGGTCAAGGATTCCGCCCTGGTCAGCACGATCGCGATCTATGACCTTACCATGCAGGGTCAGAAGATCGTTGCGGAGACCTTCCTCGCCTTCGAGATCTGGTTCACCGTGGCGGCCATCTACCTCGTGATGACCTTCGGCCTCTCCTTCTTGGTCCGGGGGCTGGAAAAACGGATGAACGGCGCCCCTCTTCGCGGCGCGGGAGGTTTCGGATGACGGCACAGGCGAGGATCATCGAGGCGACGGAACTCTCGAAGACCTTTCCCGGAGGGGTGGTCGCCCTGGACCGCTTCACGCTCTCGGTCGGACGGGGCGAGGTCGTCGTCGTAATCGGGCCCTCGGGTTCGGGAAAGTCCACCTTTCTGCGCTGCCTCAACGGTCTGGAGGAGGTCGACCGCGGGACCGTCGTGATCGACGGGATCCCCCTCGATCATCACCGGAAGAATCGTCTTCTGATCCGCCGGGAGGTGGGGATGGTCTTCCAGTCCTTCAACCTCTTCCCCCACATGACCGTGCGGGAGAACATCGACCTGGCGCAGGTCCGCGTCCGGCGGAAAAGCCGGGCGGAGGCCGCAGAAACGACGATGGGCCTTCTGCGGAAGGTGGACATCCAGGAAAAGGCGGACCGCTACCCTCACGAGCTCTCCGGCGGCCAGCAGCAGCGGGTGGCGATCGCCCGGGCGCTTGCCATGAATCCGAAGGTGATGCTCTTCGACGAGGCGACGAGCGCCCTCGATCCGGAGATGATCGGGGAGGTCCTCGAGGTGATGCGGACGCTGGCCGCGGAAGGGATGACGATGGTCGTGGTGACCCACGAGATGGGGTTTGCCCGCGAGGCGGGGGACCGGATCGTCTTCATGGAGGCGGGGCGGATCGTCGAGGAGGGGGAGACGGAGCGCTTCTTCGGATCCCCGCGGCAGGAACGGACGAAGGTTTTCCTCCGCCAGATCCTGTGATCTCCGCGCGGCTTGAGCATCGGCTTCCGGAAGCCTGAAGAATTTCCGGTGCGGGGAAATCGCAAGAGTCGAAGGTTTTTTGAGAAGAAAGGAGGCCGGCAATGAAAAGAGGTCATTTTTGGATCGGGCTCCTGCTCGTGGCCGGGCTGGCGTTGGCCGTGCCGCAGCGGGCGGCGGCGCAGGCGTCCCGCCCGGAGGGGCCCGCGGAGGGCATGCTGGAGCAGGTCATGAAGCGGGGCGTCCTGCGGGTCGGCATGTCCACCTTCGTCCCCTGGGCGATGCAGGACAAGGCGGGAAACTTCGTCGGCTTCGAGATCGATGTGGCGGAGCGGCTCGCCCGGGAGATGGGGGTCAAGGCGGAGTTCATCCCGACGAAATGGTCGGGGATCATCCCCGCCCTGCTCACGGGAAAGTTCGACATCATCGTCGGCGGGATGGGAATCCGGCCGGAGCGGAACCTGAAAGTCAACTTCTCGATCCCCTACGACCACACGGGGATGTCCCTCGTCGCGCACAGGAAGCTTGCGGGCGGCTTCAAGGGGCTCGGCGACTTCAACAGCCCGGGCGTCTCGATCGCCGCGCGGACGGGGACGACGGCCGCGGCCGCCGCGCAGAAGTGGATGCCGAAGGCCAGGCTCCGGCTCTTCGACGACGAGTCCCAGGCGATCCAGGAGCTGCTCCTGGGAAGGGTGCACGCGGTCGTCGCCTCGGCTCCGCTTCCGGCCTTCCAGGCGATCGCCAATCCCGACCGCCTCTTCCTCCCGCTCAAGGAGGATTTCACGCGGGAACCGATCGGATTCGCGATCCGGAAAGGGGATTTCGACAGCCTGAACTTCCTCGACAACTGGATCCGGGTGGTCGAGTCGGAGGGGTGGCTCCGGGAGAGGAAACACCACTGGTTCGAGACGAAGGAGTGGGAGAAGCGGATCCGGTAGCCCCCCCTGCCAAAGGGGTTCCCGGCCCTTCAGGAGGGGCGGAACGCTCCTGCGGCGTTTACCGGCGGGACGCGCCGCTTCGCATGCGATACCGGGAAGAAAGTTCCGGCGGACCGCAACGGGAGGGATCCCTTGAGATACGGAAAGCTCCGCTTCACGCCGCTCGACGCCGCCCTGATCGCGATGATCCTCGGCGTGGCCGTTTTCCTCGTCCACCGGATCGGCGCCGAGTTGAAATACCCCTGGCAATGGCCGGTGCTCCTCCAGTATCTTGTCCGTTTCGACGGCGAGGGCTGGGTTTCT